>JBEBFX010000133.1:0-8901 GCA_040081735.1 Alphaproteobacteria bacterium
CCGCCCAGCTCCCGCCCGCCCTGACGCAGCGGCGCCGGAATAAGATCATCGCTCTGCTCGATCATGTGCGGTCCGGCAAAGCGCACCAGCAGCCCGCCTTTTTCCAGCCAGCCTTCCACCAGCGCCTTGTCCTCCCCGACGATCCGGCCAATGTCCGCCAGCACCAGCATCGACAGGGGCGCCGACAGCAGCGCGCCGATGGTTCCCTTGCGAACATCGGCGAACGGGTTCATCGCTCGTTCCAGATAGAACAGATCATCCAGCAGAGGCTGCGCCGCATCGCTGCCGGCGCCCGAAACAATCCCGGCCGAACGCAGTTTCCAGCGATCATCAAGCAGCCACACCGACGCCGCCGAATTATTCCCGGCTATCCGGACCTGGGTGATCGCGTTTCGAACCCCTGCGGGTACTGTAAGCCGCACTGGCGTACTGGTTTCGCCTGCCGGGAAAATAACCGGCGCGCTTGCTATGATATTACCATCTTCGCCCAGGGCGTGCAGTTCCGCAAGATGCGGCGCGCCCGCCTGGGATCGCAGCACGGTGATTTCAAGCGCGTCTTCGATGGAACGCGGTTCCAGCACAGCAAGTACGGGCGCCGGGGGCGGATCGCGCAACAGCGTAACCGGTCCAAACCGCCGCAGCATTTCATTTAATTCCCGGGCCCCGGCAGCATCTTTTTTGGCGTCCAGCCCGTCACTCAGCCAGATGCTGGTAATATTGCTGCGCTGAATATCCGTCAGGGGAACCAGCGACAGGCGCCTTGCAGCGGCGGCGCGGTCCGTATGCCAGGGCTTGGGCAGCAAACCGGCCGCTGCCGCCCGCGCCGCCGCCGCCGGAACAATCTGCGGCGGGCCGGCTGCCGCATCCTCGCGGGCGGTCGTCAGCATCAGGACCTGCTGATTATGACGCTCGGCCTGCGCAAGTATGTCCTCCATGGCCGTGCGCCGCGCTTCCCAGCGTGGTCCGGACGCCCAGCCATCATCAATCACCATGATCGTGACGCCGCCCGGCAATCCTTCTGCTGACGGATTTAGCAGCGGCCGTGACAGCCCTAATATCAGAAACGCAGCCAGCAGCAGCCGCAGCGCCAGCAGCCACCATGGCGTGTGTTCCGGACTGTGTTCCGTCTCGCGCAGTCCCTGCAACAGGCGAATCGCCGGAAATTTTTCAAGGCGCGGGGAGGGCGGCATGGCGCGCAGCAGCCACCAGATGGCGGGCAGCACCGCAAGGGCGGCCAGCATCCCTGGATACACAAAAGCAATCGGGCCAAGATGCCACATCAGCGCCCCATATGGGTTGAACCCGACAGGAGCTGGTAGAGCGCAAGCAGCGCCAGCTGCGGCGGATGGTCTGTCCGATGGGCGGCAAAGCTCCAGCCGGACCTGCGACAGTGCGCGCGCAAGCCGTCCTGATGCTGCCGTATGCGGTGGTGATAAGCGCTGCGCACGTCCTCCACGCGGCCAACCGTCAGATTTCCTTCGCCCTGCATGCCCTCAAACCGGATTCTTCCCGCGAAGGGCAGGTCTTCTTCGGCTGGATCAAGCACCTGCAGCAGATGTCCCTGAACGTCTTTTGCGGCATAGGCATGCACAATTGCGGCGGTTTCTTCCAGCGGGGAAAGAAAATCCCCCATCAGAACCAGCCGGGCAAAACGCGGCAGCGGCAGCATGGCGGGCAAGTCATGTTCCTCAGGTGTCAATAGCACCAGGTTTTCCGCCAGACGCGCGCAGGCAGCGCGTCCCGAGCCAGGTGGCGGCCCCCCCTGACGTAACAATCCTGTGCGTTCGCCCCCCCGGGTTAACAGACTGGCCAGGGCCAGGGTTAAAACAAGCGCCCGTTCCTGTTTGCTGTGGCTCGTGAAAGCCGAACGATAATTCATGGAGGGGGAACGGTCGCACCATAGCCACACACTTTGCGCGCCCTGCCATTCATTCTCGCGCACAAAATGACTTTGGGATTTTGCCGATTGACGCCAGTCGATTTTATTCGCCGCGTCTCCGGGGCTGTAATGACGGAATTGCCAAAAGGCCTCGCCAATGCCGGACCGGCGGCGGCCATGTTCGCCGTGGGACAGGGTATTGGCGATTTGTTCCGCCTGCAGCATCAGGGCGGGCAGCACGCCAGACAATGCGTCAGCCGGACGGCGCAGGGCGTTTACCCGGCCGGCGGCGTCGCTTTCCTGAGATGGTGCCGCCATGGCCACATTATCCTGGCAGTTAGGGTAAAGTTCCAACCAGATGCCTGATTACATCTGCAATCGTGACGCCATCGGCGCGGGAGGTAAAATTCAGCGCCATGCGGTGACGCAGTATAGGTCCGGCCAGCGCTGCGACATCCTCAATTGAGGGACTGTAGCGCCCGTCCAGCAAGGCCCTGGCGCGAACCGCCAGCATCAGCGCCTGACTGGCGCGCGGGCCCGGTCCCCAGGCGACCTGCTGACGTATTTCAGGCATTGCGGCGTCATCGGGGCGCGCGGCGCGCACGATGCCCAGGATGGCGTCTATTACGGCCTCGCCAACCGGCAATCGCCGCACCAGCCGCTGTGCGGCGCCCAGTTCGCCATCGTTCATGACCTGTTCGGCAATGGTCTCTTCGATGCCGGTCGTCGCGAGTAACATGCGCCGTTCCGACGCTTCATCGGGATAATCCACATCGATCTGAAGCAGAAAGCGATCCAGCTGCGCCTCGGGCAATGGATACGTCCCTTCCTGTTCCAGCGGATTTTGTGTCGCGAGAACATGAAACGGCAGCGGCAGGTCATACCGCTGTCCGGCGACGGTGACATGATGTTCCTGCATCGCCTGCAACAGCGCCGACTGGGTGCGCGGGCTGGCGCGGTTGATTTCGTCGGCCATCAGCAACTGACAGAAAACCGGTCCGTGAATGAACCTGAAACCCCTTCTGCCGCCGCTGCTTTCTTCCAGCACTTCCGAACCGAGGATATCGGCCGGCATCAGGTCCGGGGTAAACTGAATGCGGTTGTTGTGCAGCCCCAGCACTGTGCCCATGGCGGCGGCCAGCCGGGTCTTGGCCAGTCCCGGCACCCCCACCAGCAGGGCATGGCCGCCAGACAGGATAGTGATCAGAGTCTGGTCGATGACCTCGTTCTGGCCGATAATGACCCTGCCTATACTCTCGCGCACCCTCGCGATCTTGTCGCCAAGCAGGCCGATTTCCCGCTCGATTTCCGGGATGATGGTATGGGTAGGCTCACTGACATTGCGCATATTCATGACTATATCCTAGCAAAAGCCATTGGCGCAGCAAAACATTAGGCCTTATTTCTCCGCCCGCGCTATTATATCCAGTATCAGGAAAGGATATATCAGGACTATGAACCAGACCAGCCCCGGCGACCTGCTGCGCGGGATCGAGCAGCAAATATGGTCCCGCGCCAAACGGGGGCCGGCGCCCGTGGACAAGTGGGAGCCGGATTTCTGCGGTGATATCGATATGCGGATCGCCCGCGACGGGGTGTGGCACTATATGGGATCGCCGATTGGCAGGATTGCCATGGTGCAGATGTTTGCGTCAGTGCTGCGCCGGGACGCGGATCTCAATTATTATCTTGTCACCCCGGTTGAAAAAGTGGGCATCAGGGTCGATGACGCGCCCTTCGTGGCCATTGAAATGAAAGCCGTGAACAGGGGCCGGGGTCAGGTTTTATCGTTTCGCACCAATGTCGACGACTGGGTTACAGTGGACACAGAGCGCCCGTTGCGGCTAACACTTAAACCGGAAACGCTGGAACCTTCGCCCTATGTGCTTGTGCGCGGACGCCTTGAGGCGCTGATCAACCGGGCCGTATTTTACGATCTGGTCGAACTTTGTGTAGATGAGCCAGTTAATGGCGCGGATATGTTCGGTGTCTGGAGCAATGAAATTTTTTATCCCTTTATGCCGTCTGACCAGGTGGGCCGAACCTCATGCGCGAACTGATCCGAAACCGTCTGCGCCATACGCTGCCGGACACCTTGATCCATCCGGAGATATTGCCGCCTGCGAAGGGCAGGATCATGCTTACGGGCGTTACGGAATTTCGCGCCGCCGCCGTGCTGGTGCCGATCATTGACCATCCGGATGAGATGACCGTTTTGCTGACGCGGCGCCCCGATTATATGAAAAAGCATGCAGGGCAGGTGGCGTTTCCCGGCGGGCGTGTCGATCCTGCGGACGCCCATCCCGTTGCGGCGGCCCTGCGCGAGGCCGAGGAAGAGGTCGGGCTTGCGCCGCATCATGTGGAAATTGTCGGATGTCTGGACAATTATCACACGGGGACCGGATTTCAGATCACGCCGATTGTTGGCATTGTCACCCCCGGTTTCGCGCTTCAGGCGTGCAATTATGAGGTTGCCGAAATTTTTGAAGTGCCCCTGTCGTTTCTGATGAACCCGGACAATCATCAGCGCAAGGAAACCGAATTCAACGGCCGCATGGCGCAATATTACGCCATGCCGTACAAGGATTATAACATCTGGGGCGCGACGGCGGGCATGCTGGTCAATTTATTTAACAGGCTCTACGGGTAATGTTGCGCGTTGTACTGATCAATATTGCCCTGTTCGTCCTGCCGCTTGCCGTCTATGCGGCGTATTTCTACGTTACAGAGCGCAATCAGAATGCGGTTACGATTGAGTGGAAAAATATGCCCCTCAGTTTCCTGCTGCAGGCGGGTCTGGGATTGATCGTCATCGGCATGCTGGCCACAGCCTATCTGGGCGGCGAGGATGCAGGCGGAAAATACGTACCGGCCAGGTTGGAAAACGGTAAACTGATACCTGGGGAGGTAAGGTAATGCGTACGGATGCGCTGCCCATGACGGGCTGGATTGCAGATCCCGATGTGGTAAGGGTCATGCAGGCGCTGCTGGCGGGCGGCCATGCGCAAGCGCGCTATGTGGGGGGCGCGGTGCGCGATGCAGTGCGCGGCGCCATGCAGAATGGCGCCAAAGTGGACGTTGACATTGCCACTACTGCAACGCCGGAAAAAGTTATTGAATTACTGAATTCTGCGGGCGTCAAATCCGTTCCTACCGGTTTGAGCCATGGGACGGTGACGGCTGTTTCAAACCACCGTCCGGTTGAAATCACCACTTTGCGCTTCGACGTCAATACCGATGGGCGCCGCGCTGAGGTCGCTTATACCACCGACTGGGACGCCGACGCGGCGCGGCGGGACTTCACCATGAACGCCATTTACGCGGATATGGACGGCGCCCTGTATGATCCGCTGGGTGGAATAGCGGACGCGAGGGCCGGGCGGGTACGTTTTGCAGGCGATCCGGACGCCCGCATCCAGGAAGATTATCTGCGCATTTTGCGGTTCTTCCGGTTTTACGCCTGGTGCGGAAAAGGCGAGATGGACCTGGGCGGGCTTCAGGCCTGCGCCCGCCATATCGCCGGGCTGGCGCAATTATCGCCGGAACGCATAGCCAGGGAATTACTGAAACTGATTGCAGCCGAGGACCCGATGCCCGCCCTGCGGCAAATGGCGGCCAGCGGCATCCTGAATGCGGTGCTGCCGGAGGCCGGCAATCCGGAACGCCTGAATGGCCTTGCCGAAATCGACGCCATGAGCTTTTTCGAGGCCGATCCGATTCTGCGGTTTGGCGCGCTGTTGCCCGATGATGGCGCGGTTGGCGTACGGGTGGCGGCGCGCCTGCGGCTTTCCAATGCGCAACGTGACCGGTTGGCCGCGATGCTTTCCGCCAGTTTGCGGGTGTTCAGCTATATGTCGGTGCGTGAAATGCGCCGCACCGCCTACCGGCTGACGCCTAAGGTGATGCGTGATGTGGCGATGCTGCGCTGGGCGGGCGACGTCAAACGCAATCGCAACGCGGTGCAATGGCGCGCCCTGCTTGCGATGATCGACAGCTGGCAACCGCCAACCCTGCCGCTGGATGGGCATCACGTAAAGCTGGCGGGCGTGCCCGATGGCCCGCATATCGGCCTGGTGCTGCGCGAGGTCGAGGAATGGTGGATTGACGCCGATTTCACCACCGACGCCTATTCGCTGATCGAGCGCATGAAAGCCGTGGTGCAGGCAACCATAGTGTGAGCGCCGCGTTCTGTTTCTTCTGATCTGAATCGCATCGGGATTCCCGGATAATGTGAATTCTGATTCAAGATACGGGCCGGGAACCGGAGGCCTGTGCGGCCATTTTCTGCTGATAAAGCAACATAATCTTTTTTACGCCGTGATCGGCGAATAGAGATCGAAAGCACAAATAAAGGAAGAGAATAAGTACGCCAGTAATGAGGAGTAAATAATCGACACAGACTGGTAGTGCGTAGCCAAGGGACGCAATCAATTGTAGCAAAAAACCAAAAAAATAACGCACCAACCCCAACTCTCGCATCCCATCTCCGTTCGCATGACATACGGTCGCCGGGTGCGTCGATATTCCATTCAGGCAATTGCCACATATTGCTATTGCTGGTTATAGCGTAAGCCCATCCGAGCACGACGGCGCCTGCCCTATCAAATATCAGACCAATTGACGACAGCGATAGGTGCATTTTGAATTATTCCTCAAATGCACTTCGAATACCCGCAACTGGTGCATATGCCAATGTCGCAGTCAGGCAAGATTGAGCCGCAGCCCCAATCCGGGGTGACAGGCTGAGTTTGGGTACGCGTCAAACCAAACCAAAAAGCCTATTGCTTCGGTGCGCTCTTCCCACGCGCCGCCAGCAGATCAAGCGCCACGTCGACGATCATGTCTTCCTGGCCGCCGACCATGCGCCGCCGGCCCAGTTCCACCAGAATATCCCGCGTGTCAATGCCATAGGTGGCGGCGGCGGTTTCGGCGTGGCGCAGAAAGCTGGAATAGACGCCTGCGTAACCGAGCGTCAGGGTTTCGCGGTCGACCTGGACCGGGCGGTCCTGCAGGGGGCGCACCAGTTCCTCGGCGGCGTCCATCAGCGCAAACAGATTGCAGCCATGCCTGAACCCGATCCGGTCGGCGTAGGCAATGAACACTTCCAGCGGCGCATTGCCCGCGCCCGCGCCCATGCCGGCCAGCGAGGCGTCGATGCGCACCGCGCCGTGTTGCACGGCGATGACGCTGTTGGCGACGCCGCCGGACAGGTTGTGGTGGGCGTGCATGCCCATTTCGGTTTCAGGGTTCAACACTTGGGCGTAGGCGTCAAAGCGTTCCGCGACTTCGTGCATTAACAATGCGCCGCCGCTGTCCACCACGTAGACACAGTGGGCGCCGTAGCTTTCCATCTTCTTCGCCTGTTCAGCGAGTTTCGCAGGCGGCAGCATGTGCGACATCATCAGAAAACCCGACACGTCCATGCCCAGTTTGCGGGCGTGGGCGATGTGCTGCGCGCCGACATCGGCCTCGGTGCAATGGGTGGCGACGCGCACCGAGCGCACGCCGTATTCCCAGGCCCTGTCCAGATCGTGCGCGGTGCCGATGCCGGGCACCAGCAACACGGTCAGCACGGTATCGCCAAAGGTTTCGCGCGCCGCTTCCAGCCATTCCCAGTCGGTGTGCGCGCCAAAGCCGTAATTGAAGCTGGAGCCGGACAGGCCATCGCCGTGCGCCACCTCAATGGCGTCAACGCCTGCGTCTGCCAGCGCCTTGGTGATTTTCATCACATGATCAGCGCCGTACCGGTGTTTGATGGCGTGCATGCCGTCGCGCAGCGTAACGTCCTGGATATACAGCCGTTCGGGGACAGTGCGCCCGTTCACGCCAGCACACCGGCGAAACGGTGAACGGCCATGCGTTCGGCGGTGCGCACCGCCGCCGCCGTCATGATATCAAGATTGCCGGCATAGGGCGGCAGATAATCCCCCGCGCCCTCGACTTCCAGAAAGATCGAGGATTTGACGCCGCTGAATTCGCCATAGCCCGGAATGCGCACCGGATTATTGGCCCCGAAACGCTCAAACTGCACTTCCTGTTTCAGGCGGTAGCCCGGCACATATTCCTGCACTTCGGCGACCATGGCCTTGACGGATGCGCTGATGGCGTCTGGTTCCGCGTCGGCGGACAGACAGAAAATCGTGTCGCGCATGATCAGGGGCGGCTCAGCCGGATTAAGAATAATAATCGCCTTGCCGCGCCCGGCCCCGCCCAGAATTTCAATGGCGCGCCTTGTCGTTTCGGTAAATTCGTCAATATTGGCGCGGGTGCCCGGGCCTGCGGATTTGCTGGCGACCGAGGCGATGATCTCGCCATAATGCACTTTGGCGACGCGGTTGACGGCAAACACCATCGGAATGGTCGCCTGTCCGCCGCAGGTCACCATATTGACATTCATGGCGTCCAGATGCGCATCGCTGTTGACCACCGGAATGACATAGGGGCCGATGGCGGCGGGCGTCAGGTCGATCATGATTTTTCCGGCTGCGCGGCACACCGCGTCATGGCGTTGGTGCGCGCCCGCAGAGGTGGCGTCGAAGACAAATTTGATGGCGGCGAATTCCGGCATCGCCGTCAGCCCCTCAATGCCCTTGCTGGTGGTTGCGATGCCGCGCGCTTTCGCCATCGCCAGCCCCTCCGACTGCGGATCGATGCCCGCCACCGCCGTCACGGCAAGAATGCTGGAACGCTTGAGTATCTTGATCATCAGATCGGCGCCGATATTGCCCGATCCGATGATGGCGCAGTTGATTTTGCCGGACATACTGATTTCCTGCGTTTAGCTGCTTACGACGGCGCGCACGCTGCCCAGCCCCAGAACATGGGATTCGAACACATCGCCAGCCGCAGCGGGAATGATGGCGCCAAGCGAGCCTGTCAGAATAACGTCGCCCGCGCGTAACGGCGTCTGCGTGCCGGCCGATGTCTCCGCCAGCCATTTCAGCGCCAGCAGCGGATTGCCGACGGTCGCGGCGGCGGTTCCCATCGTCGCCACGGCGCCGTTCTTGTACATGGTCATGCTG
>JBEBFX010000134.1:0-8856 GCA_040081735.1 Alphaproteobacteria bacterium
CGCTGGAGCCGTTGGCGATCGCCTGCCCGCCCGCCGCCTTGATTTCTGCAACAACCTTGTCGGCGGCCGCGCTGGAACCGCCGGTGCCATCGACATTTCCGCCCAGGTCGTTAACCACGACTTTCGCCCCCAGACGGGCAAGTTGCAGTGCGTGGGAACGGCCAAGGCCATTGCCCGCGCCGGTGATAATGGCGACTTTTCCATCAAACCTGATTGCCATGGAAGCATCCTTTTCTGCTGTAAGACATGTATTTGGGATTCAGATGGGCTATTCTTTGCCCCACAGGGAACGGCAGGTCAAGCATCGCGCAGGTTTCGGGGGGAAGCGGTTATCTATCAGGGAATTATAGGCCTGCCCGCGCTGATCGCGATTGCCTGGGCGGTCAGCGAGAACCGGCGTGACGTGAACTGGCGCAATGCTGGCGCCGCGCTGGCGATGCAGTTCGCGCTGGCGCTGCTATTGCTGCGTGTTCCACCCGTGTGGCGTGCCCTAATGACGCTGAATGGCGCGGTTGAGGCGTTGACCGATGCGACGAGAACGGGAACCGCATTTGTGTTCGGGTATGTTGGCGGAGGCGCCGCCCCGTTTGAGGTTAGCAACGCCGGCAGCAGTTTCATTCTGGGTTTTCAGGCGCTGCCCCTTATACTCATCATCTCCGCCCTGTCCGCGCTTTTGTGGCACTGGCGCATTCTGCCTATCATTGTCACCTCATTTTCCTGGATGTTACAGCGCACCCTTGGAATTGGCGGCGCCGTAGGAATGGCTTCGGCAGCGAATATTTTTACCGGCATGGTCGAGGCGCCATTGCTGATCCGCCCCTATATGGCGCATCTGAGCCGCAGCGAATTGTTTGTGGTGATGACTGGCGGCATGGCCACGGTCGCAGGCACGGTAATGATCCTCTATGCAGGGTTTCTGGAGCCCGTCATTCCCGGCGCGCTGGGGCATATACTGGCGGCGTCGGTAATATCGCTGCCTGCGGCGATCCTGATCGCCCAGGTGATGGCGCCAGAATCTGGTCAACCCACCCAGACCCGGGATTTTGTGCAGACACACTATGCCAGCGCCATGGACGCCATCACAGAGGGCGCGCAGCAGGGCATTGTCCTGCTGGCCAACGTCATCGCCATGCTGATTGTGCTGGTGGCCCTGACGGCGCTGGTCAATCTTGGGCTGGGGGCGTTCCCGGATGTGTTTGGCGCAGCCTTGACCGCCCAGCGCATTCTTGGCTGGGTGTTTGCGCCGCTGATGTGGCTGATTGGAATTCCGTGGAGCGAGGCAGTGACGGCAGGCGCGCTGATGGGAACCAAAACCGTGCTGAATGAATTGATTGCCTATCTTGATCTCGCTGGCGCAGGCGGCGCCGCCTTAAGTCAACATAGCCGGTTGATCATGCTCTACGCCTTGTGCGGCTTTGCGAATTTTGGCAGTCTTGGCATCATGATTGGCGGCCTGTCCGCGATGGCGCCGGGCCGCCGGGCCGAAATTGCGCATCTGGGGATACGCTCAATTCTGGCTGGCACGCTCGCAACGCTGATGACCGGCGCCATCGCCGGATTGATAAGCCCGTAACACCCGTAACAAAAGGAAAACACCATGAAACTTTATGATTACAAGCCGGCGCCCAATCCGCGGCGGGTGCGGGTGTATCTGGCGGAAAAATCTTTCAGCATCCCGCTGGTGCAGGTGAATCTGTTCAAGGGTGAACACAAGTCTGCGGATTTTTTCGCCAAAAATCCGTTTGGCCGCGTGCCCGTGCTGGAACTGGACGATGGCCGCATATTGGCCGAGTCCATGGCTATCTGCCGCTATATCGAAGAACTGAAACCTGCGCCCCCGCTGTTTGGACGCAACCGCGAGGAGCACGCGTTTGTGGAAATGTGGCAGCGCTCGGCGGAGTACGAATTACTGTTTCCGATAGCCAATGTTTTCCGTCATGGCACGGATGTCGGCGCGCGGCTGGAGTCCAATCAGAACAAGGCATGGGCGGAGAGTTGCCGGGCCCGCGCGCTGGCCGCGATGAATATTTTCGATGCCGAATTGGGCAGGCGCAAATTTACAGCGGGTGAGGAATTCACCATCGCGGATATCACCGCCATGATCGCCCTGGATTTTGGCGCCGCCATGGGCGCGGTAATGGTTCCGGACGGGCTGAAAAATCTGAAGCGCTGGCATGGCGAGGTTTCGGCGCGGCCAAGCGCTGCCGCCTAATCATTGCTCGAACCGAACGCCCCGGCGATCAGCTCGTACGACCGCACCCGCTCGGCATGGCCATAGGTAATGGTGAGCACGATATATTCATCGGCCCCGTGGCGCGCGCCCAAGGCGGTCAGCTTGTCACGGCATTCCGGTCCGGTCCCGGTGATGCCGCGCAGCTTGATACTTTCATACATCCTGCTTTCCGCAAGCGTGAACGGATGGACGTCCACCTGTTCGGGGCTGATAAAACGCCCGCGCGATCCCAGATATAATTGCGTCACCCACAGATTGCGGGGCTTGACAAAATGTTGCGCCATTTCGGTGCTGTCCGCCGCCAGCACATTGACGCCCAGCGCCGTGTAAGGTTCCGCCAGCTTTGCCGATGGTTTGAAATTTTTGCGGTACGCCGCCACCGATTGTTCGGAGGCTTCCGGCGTAATGAAATGCGCGTGGCAATAGGGCAACCCAAACTCGGCGGCGTAAAGCGCGCCCTGCACGCTGGATCCCAGCATCCAGGGTTCGGGCTGGGTGGGGCCAAGCGGCATGGCGTGAATACCCTGATAGGGATGATCGGGCGGAAAATCATCGGCCAGAAATTGCTGCAACAGTTCGATCTGCTGCGGGAACACTTCAATCGGATAGGCCTTGGGTCCCGGTTGCAGGGCGGCCATGGTGCGCTGGTCGGTGCCGGGCGCGCGGCCAAGCCCCAGATCAATCCGGCCGGGATAGAGCGCCTCCAGCATCATGAAACATTCAGCAACCTTGAGCGGGCTGTAATGCGGCATCATCACGCCGCCCGCGCCGACCCGGATAATGCTGGTTTCGCCAGCAATCTTGCCGATCAGAATTTCCGGCGCCGACCCGGCGAAACTGGTGGTGTTGTGATGCTCCGCCACCCAGTAGCGGTGATAGCCAAAGCGCTCGCATGCTTTGGCCAGATCAACGGTTTCCGCCAGCGCCTGTGCAGCGCTGCCGCCATCGCGGATCGGGGACTGATCAAGTACGCCAAGTCTGGTCATGCATTCCCGTATCGTTATTGCCGGCGCAACACCTGGATAAGGCTAAACGGCGACGCGCTGAATAATATCATGATCGTTGCAAAAATCAGCAGCGCATCTGATGTGTGAAAAATATCCTGCAACAGGCCCCCAAGCCAGGTGCCGATTGCCGCGCCTACGCCGCCGCCCATGCTGATAGCGCCATATATTCTGCCAAAATTGGGTCCGCTGAAAATCCGCGACGCCATGGTTGAAACGGTGGGGCCGCGCGCGCCCATGGACAGGCCGATGCTGATCACCAGAATCGGTATGGCGATGGGCGAAGGGTAGTATTTAATTAAAAACAGTCCGCCTACGGAACTGAGGCTTAACAGATAACTTAACAGAACGGCGCGGCGCGGGCCGATCCTGTCGCCCAGTGCGCCAAAGCCGATGACGCCAATCGGGCTTAGCATGCCGATAAAGCCAAATGCAGCGGCTGCATGCACGGGATCGATTCCGGTCTCAATCATGAAGCTGACCGAATGAATCATGATGGTCATGACGCCGGCCCCTGTGAAGAAAAACGCCGACGCCATGCCCCAGAAAGGAACCGTGCGCACGGCCCGTTTCAGGGTCCATGCGTCAGAATTTTTAATCGCCGGATCATGCCCCTTTACAGAATGGATGTGCCGGTACAGGGGATGTCCGGCGCGGATTTTCCGCCACGGCATTAACAGCATGACCGGGATAAGCAGGGCCAGGATGACGGCATAGGTTTGATAGGTGGTGCGCCAGTCGTAGCGGGCGATCATCACCGCCGCAGCTGGCGAAATAAGCAAAGTCCCGACACCGCTGGCAGAATAAATCACCCCCATTGCGGTCCCCACCCGGGCATGAAACCAGCGGTTGATCAGCACGGCCGCCGGCACGGGGCCGATACAGGCCAGCGCAATGCCGCCCATCACGCCGATGGACGCGTACAGCATGTATATGGTGCTGGCGTGGGACGCGATAATATAGGCGCTGGCGAACAGGGCAAGACCGGCAGGATAGAGCACACGGGGCCCCAGCTTTTCCATAAGGGTTCCGGCTATCGGCGACATCAGTCCGGACAGCAGCAGCATGACGGAGACAATACTCGAAACCTCCCCGCGATCCGCCGACAGCGCTTTTTCCAGGGGCAGCAAAAATACGGAAAATGACAGGTTCATTCCCGCCCCCAGCAGGGACAGGATAAAACACAGGGCCAGCACAATACCCGCAAACAGGGCAGGCTGCGGGATTGCCGCATCGGGGGATTGAGACATGATAAACCGGAACAAGTTATAAATAAAAAGTTGCGCAGAACCCAGGGTGGGCCGCCGGCCAGGTAATACACAATATCAGAATTATGTGATTCATAGAAGGTCAGCCCCTCGACTCTGGCCAACCCGTTATGAATCACACATACTAATGTTTGGGAATCCCTTGATTGAGGACGCGCCCTGGCAGGCTGCTGAAAAACCTTTCTTTTTGTCATCCTGAGCGACCCGCTGCGCCAGCGCTTGCGCGGCGAGAGCGAAGGATATCAGAGGTGTTGGAAACGCTCGAGATCCTTCAGCCGCTGCGCGCCATCAGGATGACAATTCCGGGTTTTTCAGTAACCCGCTAGAGTGCAGCGGACAATGTTTTTCGTCGCGAGTATCTACGGGGAAGAAAGGAACCGGCAACCATGTTGATCAACTGCATCGCCTACCAGGGCGGGAGGAAACTTGCCGACATTCCGATTCAAGACATCAGCAAATATATCAGCAGGCCTGACTGTTTCGTCTGGGTGGCGCTCAAGGACGCAACAAGTGAGGAACTGGAAGAAATGAAGACAGAGTTTGGCCTGCACGAACTCGCCGTCGAGGACGCGCAGATTGGCCATCAACGCCCAAAAATAGAGGAATATGGTGATTCCTTGTTCGCGGTCGTGCAACTTGTTGAGGTCGTCAATCAGGAACTAAACGTCGGTGAGATTGACGTATTCGTCGGGTCAAACTACGTGCTGTCAGTGCGCAACCGTAGCGAGCAGCAATTTGTTGGCGTGCGCGCCCGTTGCGAACGCGAGCCCGATCTTCTGAAGCAGGGCTCGGGGTTCGTGTTTTATGCTTTGATGGATGAGGTCGTTGATCGCTATTTTCCTATCATTGAGTCCATTGAGAACGAGTTAGAAGCCATCGAGGAGAAGATATTTGCAAAGGGGTCGGCGCGAGCCAACACTGAACGTCTATACGCGCTTAAGCGAAAAGTCATGATCATGAAGCACACGGTGCATCCACTGATGGAGGCTGCGGGAAAGCTCTATGGCGGCCGCGTGCCGCAAGTTTGCATGAATACGCAAGAATATTATCGCGACGTGTATGATCACCTCACACGTATCAATTCTTCGATCGATTCAGCCCGCGATATGATTGTCGTCGCAATACAGACAAATCTCGCGATGGTGACTATTGATGAGAACGAGACAATGAAACGGCTCGCAGCCTGGGCTGGAATTTTCGGGGTCGCTACGGCGCTGGTCGGCGTCTGGGGCATGAATTTCGAACATATGCCCGAACTGAAGTGGCAATTCGGCTACCCGTTTGCCCTCCTGACCGTCGCCGCCTCGTGCGGGATCGTGTATTGGCGATTCAAGAGATCCGGGTGGTTATAGAACGAGACCCATAAGCCGGATAAGGCAAACACCGCTCACGCTTTGACCGCGCCGCCCGGCTGTGCGAAAATACACGCTAAACTCAGGGAGGAACGGGATATGAGCGAACAAAAGACCATTCGTATTGGCGGCGCAACCGGATTTTGGGGCGACACCGGCATGGGGGCCCAGCAATTGGTCAAGGGCGGCAATGTCGACTACCTCGTGTTCGATTATCTGGCGGAAATCACGATGTCGATCATGGCCCGCGCCCGTGCGAAAAATCCGGAACAGGGTTACGCCCTGGATTTTGTATCCGGCGTATTGCGCAGCATCCTTCCCGAAGTGGCGCGCCAGGGCATCAGGATCATATCCAATGCAGGGGGCGTCAATCCGGTTTCCTGCGGCAGGGCGGCGCAGGCGCTGGTGGATGAACTGGGGCTGAAGCTGAAGGTCGCCGTCGTAACCGGCGATGACACGCTTCAAAAGGCGGACGCGATGCGCACCGCCGGAGTAAAGGAAATGTTCAGCGGCGCGCCGATGCCGCCAAAACTGATGTCGATGAACGCCTATCTTGGCGCCCCCGGAATTGCGGCGGCGCTGGCCAAGGGCGCCGATATTGTCATTACCGGGCGTTGCGTCGACAGCGCCGTGACCCTGGGGGCCTGTATCCATGCGTTCGGGTGGAAACTGGATGATTACGACCGGCTTTCGGCCGGCAGTCTGGCCGGGCATATTCTGGAATGCGGCGCACAGGCGACGGGCGGCATTCATACCGATTGGCATCTGTCAGACGACTGGGACAATATCGGTTTTCCCATCGCCGAAGTATCCCCAGATGGCAGCTTTGTCGTGTCGAAACCTGAGGGCACGGGGGGGATCGTCAGCTTTGGCACCATTGCCGAACAGATGCTGTATGAAATCGGCGACCCGCAGGCCTATCTGCTGCCGGATGTGAGCTGTGATTTTTCAACGGTAAAGATTGAAGGAATTGGCAAGGACCGGGTTCGCGTCAGCAACGCCAGGGGTCTTGCGCCCACGGACAGTTACAAGACGTCGGCCACCTTTGAGGATGGTTTCCGTATGGGCATCTATCATACGATTGGCGGAATCGATGCCGCAGGCAAAGCCGAAAAGACCGGCGAGGCGATATTCAAGCGGTGCCGCCGGATGTTCCGGGACATGAACATGCCCGATTTCACCGAGACCAGTATCGAGGTTGTTGGCGCGGAAGCGAGTTACGGGCCGCATAGCAAAGCGCGGGGGGCGCGCGAAGTCGTGCTGAAACTCGCCGCAAAACATGAAAACCCGAAGGCGCTGGACATGCTGTTGCGCGAATCAACATCGGCGGCGACCGCCATGGCGGCCGGCACCTGCGGGATGTCCGGCAACCGGCCCAAAACGTCACCAGTGGTGCGGCTGTTTTCCTGTCTGACGCCAAAACGCGATATCCAGGTTGCGGTGCAGATGGGCAATGAAACCATTCCCGTTGACGTGCCGGCCAATGGCGGCTTCGACCCCAGGGCGATTTCGCGCCCGTCACCCGCCAGCACGCCATCACCATCGGGCGAGATGACCGAAACGCCGCTGATTGCGCTGGCCTATGGCCGCAGCGGCGACAAGGGCAACCACTCCAACATCGGCGTTATTGCGCGCAAACCGGAATATCTGCCCTATATACGCGCCGCGCTGACGGAAAAATCAGTGTCGGATTATTTTTCGCACATCCTGCAAGGCAAGGTGACCCGCTTTGAAGCGCCGGGCGTCAATGCGCTGAACTTCCTGCTTGAGGATATTCTGGGCGGCGGCGGCGTCGCCAGTCTGCGCAACGATCCCCAGGGCAAGGCTTTCGCCCAGATGCTGCTGGATTTTCGCATTCCCGTGCCCCGGGCGATGGTCCAGACCGAAGGACTGCGCACGGTTGCATGAGCGCCGCGCCAGACCGCGCACTGGATGATCTGCTCACTAAAATTCGGGGCTGCACGGTCTGCGCCCCGAATTTTAGCCACACGCCGCGCCCGGTAATTCAGGCGTCCGTCACTGCACGGGTGTGCATTGCAGGTCAGGCGCCGGGAACCCGCGTGCATGCAACCGGCATGCCCTTTAACGACGCCAGCGGTGACAGACTGCGCGCATGGATGGGGATCGAACGCGAAATATTTTACGATGCAAATATTGTTGCTACCGTACCCATGGGTTTTTGTTTTCCGGGACTTGACGAGAAGGGTGGCGACCGGCCGCCGCGGCCGGAATGCGCCCCCTTATGGCGGGACAAGGTGTTTACGCATCTGCCCAGCCTGGAGCTTATTCTCGTGGTCGGTCAATATGCCCAGAGATGGCATCTGGGAAAACGCCGCAAGGAAAATCTGACTGAAACAGTGCGCGCGTGGCGGAGTTATTTACCTCAATTAATGCCATTACCACATCCGTCATGGCGTAACACAGGCTGGCTGAAAAAAAATCCATGGTTCGAACAGGAATTACTGCCGGAATTGCGCAAACGCATCGCCGCATTAACCCGCTGAAAGTCTGGCAGGCCTTCCTGTCCCTCGTGCTGATGACGGCGTGCGCGCCGCTCACACAAAAGACCGGACTGCATCAGGCGCCGCCAGCTATTGAAGCAGGTTACTACCTGACGGCGGACGGCGTGCGCCTGCCCCTGAAGGTGCATGAAGCCAGTTCGCCAACGGCCATCATCGTCGCCCTGCATGGCTTCAATGATTACCGGACCGAATTTGATATGGCCGCCGCATGGTGGATGCAGCACGGTATTACGACCTATGCCTATGACCAGCGCGGCTTTGGCGGCGCGCCGCAACGCGGCGTCTGGCCTGGGGCGGGCGTTATGGCAAACGACGCCAGAAATTTGATTGATCTGGTGCGCAAAGCGCATCCGGACCAGCGGGTTTATCTTTTGGGGATGAGCATGGGCGGCGCCGTAGCGCTTGAGCTTGCCGGATCATCCCGGCCTCCGGATATTGATGGCGTCATTCTGGCTGCGCCTGCGGTGCGGGGCTGGT
>JBEBFX010000012.1:0-31225 GCA_040081735.1 Alphaproteobacteria bacterium
GTATGGGACTACCCAAGCCCCCGGCACCCACTACCAATACCCTGGCTGCCTTCAATTTTTGCTGGGCCTCCAGACCAAATTCCGGCAAAAGCAAGTGGCGGTCATAACGAGCCAGTTCCTCTTTTGAGAATTGGATTTCAGTATAGGACGGCATTGTTGTATTTCGGTTGAACATGTATCCAGGTATGATGTGGTAAAACACCCGCTGAAAAGTAGATGTTTAGCCGTCTCTAAAAAGACTTATTTTTAGGCCGGTTGATTTTTCCTTTTTTAAGATTATCAGCCCTCATATTTGCGTGGTCAAACAGATCCTCCTGAAAACTCAAAAACTTGTCTAACCATGCAGCGTACCAGGCGATCCAATCTTACCCGCCCCTCTGTCGGCTATTTCGGGCGAAATGAATGGGCTATTTTAGGGACAAATTGCCGCAATATCCAGCAGCTGGCCCGACATCACCTCGACCAGATGCCCAAGAACATCCGTTGACATAGAATAATTCCAGCGTGTTCCAGGCTGAAACTGCAAGGGCATTTCCGCAAGTTTGTCCATGAAGCCGGCGGTGGATAATTCAGTGGCGCCGCCATCAAGCCCGTTCAGACGATACATGGCGTCAACGGGTGACGTTCCCATAAATCCATACGTCAGCCCGGAAGTGTGGGTGAACAGATCGCGGAACGTAATGGGCCGTTCAGCGGCAACAGTTTCCGGTTTGCGCGCCGTGCCGCCGGTAAATACCCGGGCGCCGGCAAAGGCCGGAAGAAAATGGCAGATGGGATCGTCAAGCTGAAACCGGCCTTCCTCATACAGCATCATTGCCGCAACCGATGTAACGGGCTTGGTCATGGAATAAATGCGGAATATGGAGTCTGATCGCAGATCAGCGCCTGATTCGATATTCATTTTGCCCCGAACATCCAGATAGGCGAGCCGCCCTTTACGCGCCACCAATGTCAGCACGCCGGAAAGCCTGCCATCATCGATATAATTCTGGAAATGCGGTCCAATTTTCGCCAGCCGGTCCGGGCAAAGACCGGTGCTCTGCGGAGCGTTATCAACCTTAAGCATCATTCCTCATTTTCCTGCGCAATAATTCCGTAAAGTCCCTGCTTCATCAAGAATAGCAAATCTTAACAACAACAAAAGGGTCAATCAGCATGTTAAACCACGGCTCGGGTTTGTCCCGCAGATTTCTGATGGTGAAGCGGCGTGCGCCCGCCGGCAGCAAGCCCGGCGCGCTGATTATTGATCCCAAGGCGCCAAAACCCATAATCCGGATGATCAGCTACGATGAAACCGGAATTGATGATTTTTCCATTCTGGATATTGAAATGCTGGCCGGGAAAATGACCCAAAACCGCAAAATAACATGGATTGACGTCACAGGCCTGGGCGACGCCGGTGTATTGCATGAAATTGGAGAAATTTTCGGAATTCACGGTCTTGCGCTGGAAGACGTCATGAATGTGGATCAAAGGCCAAAGGTCGAAGAGCATCCGGATCATACTTTTATTATCGTGCAAATGTCCGAATCGAAGCTGGAATTTACTCCCGAGCAGTTTGCGGTGTTTATCGGGGCGAACTTTGTGCTTAGTTTTCAGGAAAAGATTGGCGACAGTTTTGATATGGTGCGTGCGCGCTTATCCCAGGAACACAACCGCATCCGGGGCGAAGGGGCCGATTATCTTGCCTATGCGCTGATCGATTCGGTGACGGATTCGTATTTCCCCATCCTTGAGAATTATGGCGAATCGATCGAGGCGCTGGAGGACAAAATTTTAAAGGGATCTGACCTCAGCGCCATGCAGGAGCTGCATGCGATCCGGCGCAAACTGATGCTGATCCGGCGCGCCATCTGGCCATTGCGCGAGGTTCTCAACACGCTGACGCGCGAACATTCGCCCTTTATTTCCGCGCAAACGCAAATCTATTTCCGCGACGCCTCGGACCATTGTTTTCAGCTTATCGACATTGTCGATACAGCGCGCGAACTGGTGGGAAGTATTTCAGATCTGTACCATTCCGGCGCCAGCGTACGGATGAACGAAATCATGACGGTTCTGACCATCATCGCCACCATCTTTATTCCGCTGGGGTTCATAGCCAGCCTGTACGGCATGAATTTCGACCGCGAGGTTTCGCCCTGGAACATGCCGGAGCTTGGCTGGCGCTACGGCTATATGTTTTCGCTCTCATTGATGGCGGCCACTGCGCTCGGCCTTTGCGCCTATTTTTGGCGCAAAGGCTGGATTGGACCCAAAAAGCGCTAGCATTCTGCTGAAAAATCCTTCTTTTTGTCATCCTGATGGAGCGTAGCGACTGAAGGATCTCCAGCGTTTCCAGCACCTCTGAGATCCTTCGCTCTCGCCGCGCAAGCGCTGGCGCAGCGGGTCGCTCAGGATGACAAAAAGAAGGGTTTTTCAGCAGCCTGCTAAAGCGCTTTCGCCACCGCCTCGCAGAACTCCGTGGTGCTTGCCTTGCCGCCCTGATCCGGGGTCAGATACCGGCCTTCGGCATAAACTTTTTCCACGGCCGTCACCAGTTGGGCCGCCTTGTCCTTGAAACCCAGATATTCCAGCATCATGGCCGCCGAGAAAATCGTCGCCGTCGGATTGATAATATTCATGCCCGCAATATCCGGAGCGGTGCCGTGGGCGGATTCGAAATAAGCGTAGTCATTGCCATAACAGCCGCTGGGACACAGGCCCAGCCCGCCGATGACGCCGCCGGCCGCATCGGAAAACAGATCCCCGTACAGATTTGGCAGCACGATCACATCAAAATCATGCGGTTTCACAACCAGTTTGTGCACCATGTCATCCGCCAGCAGCGAATCGAACAGCACATCAGGGTATTGCTTTGCCGTCTCACGCGCCACTTCCAGAAAATAACCATCGGCGACGGGTGAAATATTATGCTTGGTGCCGCTGGTGACATGGGGCCGCCTGCCGCTGACGGCAGAGCGCCTGAGCGCCAGCTCGCAGGCAAAAGCGGTGATCTGTTGGGTGCAGGCCTCGGTGATAACCTTCAGGGCATACTTGCCTTTTCCCATTTCCTGCACAGGCTTGCGGTGCAGACGGCTGATAAAATTAATCGGCGCCAGATCGGCCAGATCGCCTTCGACGCCCACATAGGTGTCTTCCATATTTTCGCGCACGATCACCAGATCGATGCCCTGGGGGTTTTTCAGCGGGCTGTTGCAGCCCGGAAACCAGCGCGCCGGGCGCACATTCGCATAGGTTTTCTTGCCCCAGCGCAGATGCCGCATCGCCCCCATGCTGGCCCCGTTGGTGGAACCAAACAGCGTGCAATCCGCCTTGTCGATGGCGTCCTGCGCCGCCTGGGGAAAGGCATGGCCAGTTTGCGCAATTCCCGCTTCGCCGACCGGCGGCGTATCCCATTCAATGGGAAGATCGAACAGCTCGATCAGCGCCACCGTGGGATGAAACGCCTCTGGCGCCGCATCTTCACCGGGAATGAGGACAACCTTCTTGGTGTTGCTTGTATTCGCCATCTGTTTGATCCTTTTGCGCGATCAGGCGGCAAGATTGAAGGCGCGCACCGCGTTATCCCACAGGATTTTGCGCTTTGCGTCTGAGGAAATGGGCTGATCGGTGAGGCTTTTCATGCCCCAGGGAAAGGTGCCGTCCGGGTGCGGGTAATCGGTGTTGAACAGGAAATAATCCTCGCCCACCAGATCGATCGCCGCCCCCAGGGTGCGTTCGTCGCCGCGCGCCGCGACAAAGAAGTTCTGCTTGAAGTATTCCGTTGGCGTCTTGTTCATGTGCGGATGTTCCGCCTTGCCGGAAAAATCATAATGCTGCTCCATGCGTTGCAGCCAGTACGGGGTCCAGCCTGCATCCGCCTCCACATGCACAATGCGCAGCTTTGGGAAATTGGCGGCGACGCCAAACCAGATCAGCCCCGCCATGGCCGACATCGCCTCGAACGGATGCGACAGGATATGCCCGGCGGTATGGGATTCCATGCGATCCCCGAAAGAAGGTATGCGCGGTGATCCGCTATCATGCAGGCTGAGCGGCTTGTTCAGCTTTTCCACCTCGGCCCAGAGCGGCCAGTTATCCTCGTGATGCAGATTGCGGCCGCACACCGGATTGGGCCGTACATAATACGACACCGCCCCGTTGGCGGCGGCGCGTCTTGCTTCCTCAATCGCCAAATCCGGGGCCTGTAAGGGCAGCATTGCCGCCCACCGCAACCGCTTGGGATCCTTGGCGCAATATTCCCGGCTCCAGTCATTATAGGCGCGGCAGATGGCGGACAGCAGTTCTGGATCCTTGAATTCGCGGCCCAATATCTGGCCGCCGATGGTTGGATACATGACCTGGATATCAACGCCTTCTTCGTCCATATCCATCAGGCGGCTTTCGGGGCTGAAACGGGTGTCGCGCGCGCGCTTGAACCGGCGCATGGCCTTGTCCACCGCTTCCAGAAATTCCGGAGCATGCATGGGGTAATGACCCTCTTCCTCGGGCGGCTGCACCGGCTCGCCTTCCACGCAGAACAGTTTACGGCCTTTATATTCAGCGGGCTTGGGCTCGCGCCCCTTGAAAGGCGCATCGATATAATCCGACCACACGGATTGATTTTCCATCTGGTGGCAATCGGTATCGACGATCCTGTATCCGTCACGCATGGCGCATCTCTCCCCTGTGCAATTCTATCGTTGCGGCCCATTTCATAGCTGCGCGAGGGGAGTGTCAAGACATGCCTGAAGGCGGCGCCCCCGTCAGCGTAAATAACGCCGCATCGGCTCTTCAAAATAATTATAGGAAACCCAGGATATGCCAAGGACCAGGGACAGATAAAGTAACAGCAGCAGATCGCCTGTCCATACCGGCATGACAATCAACGCTCCGGAACCCTTGACCGGCATCAGCAGCGAAGCCGTCAGGTTGATGCCCCATTTGACCAGAAAATGCAGCATGTAGATGCTGTATGACAAGGTGCCGAGCAGCAGAAAAGGCCTCATCTTCAGAAAGCGGGCAACGCGCGTGTCCGGGGTAATCAGCAGATAAATCAAAACACCGAATAATACCGGATAGAAAAAAGTAAACCTGCTTGGAAAATATTCTCTCCCGGCCAGAAGCAAAACTGTAATCACGCTGAAAAATATCAGCACAAATATGTTTGCGGGCGGGGTTATTTGCGTTCTGAATCTTAATGCGTAAACCGCGCAGCCAATAAAGAAGCCGTATATCCCCCTTAAAAAACCAAAATTATACTGAAACCCCACGATGCCCTTGCCAAAAGAAATCAGCGCCAGAAAACTTATCACAATCAATATAACATAAATAATCGTTCGTTTTTCAAAGTAGAATAAAGAAATAACTCCGTATAAAATATAACAGGTTGTTTCAGCGCCAATGCTCCAGCTGGGGACGTTAAACGAATTGTCATTGGTTAAACTGTGGGCGTTCAGAAACACCAGGTTGAGGAAGAATTTTTGGGGTAAATCCTGCATTTCCGGAAGGCCGGCGGCGCCCGCCCATATGCCGGGAAACAGCAGGTAGATCAGAAGAAAACCCGTTGCCACCGCTATCAGGGTAACGAAGTGCAACGGATACAGCCGGGCAAATCTTCGTTTCATAAATGTCCAGAAATCCGACCCCGCCCTGATATTTGGATAGGCATGACAGATGACAATTCCGGATAGCACAAAAAAGAAATCAACAAATATAGCGCCGAATTGAATAAATGAATTCTGTGTAAAATGATTTGTCCAGTTCGCATGTAAAAGCACGACAATTAAAGCCGCCATACCTCTTAAACTATCCAGATGGTAGTAATATTCTTTATTATCAGCTTTAACCATAAATATATAGCTTTCAAAATCTCATTAATACAAGGGTGAAAATAACAACTTTATCTGTTCCTGGCCTCACCGGCCTATAATATGACATACCTATTCACAGACGCCGGTCTCGGGTTAATATGTGATGGCCAAACTTTACTAAGGGTTAAGAGCCTAGTACCATCGGCGCGGGGTTTGAATGTGAAACTCGCAATGGTATGGATGGGTTTCTCTCTGACCGGTTCCGTTTACGATTTCGCCTGATTTTTATCCCTTTTGCCCGGTGCCGATAATAGGCATTAATCCCCGGGCCATCTTGATTCGTAACTGAAATAGAACATATTTTTGCTAGAAACGCATATGCCCTGATCTCAAATGGAATGAACCTTTATGACTCAAGTCATCCCGCGTGAAACTCGCCTCTCCGCGTCCGCCAGTCCATCCACTGTTAGTGGCGCGTCAATGGCGCGGTATTCTGCCGGCGGCAAAACGGTCCAGCCATTGATATTCCTTGAATTGAATGAGCTTTGCCCGCATTTGCTGGAAAAATGGATGGCCTCCGGCGCGCTGCCGAACTTCAAGGCCCTGTATGACGCCTCGCAAATATATGTGACAACGCCCGATGTGGACGATCCGAGTAATCTTGAGCCATGGATTCAATGGTACTCCATTCATACGGGATTGAGTTTTGATCAGCACGATGTCTTTCATTTAACCGACGGCCCCCGCGCCGGGCATACCGATATCTGGGAAATCCTGCGCGGCGCGGGTTACCGGGTGGGCAATTGTTCCAGTATGAACGCCAAGCAGTTCGCAGAACCGGGCTCATTCTACCTGCCTGATCCCTGGTGCACGTCGGAGCAGGCCAGTCCGGAACCCCTGAATACGTTCCATAAATTCGTTGCCGCCAATGTTCAGGAATACACCAATACCCAAAGCAAACTCGGTCTTGGCGATTACGCCCGGTTTGTCAGTTTTCTCGTGACCCATGGGCTTCGATTTGAGACCGTGGCGGCCGTCCTGAAGCAGCTGGGCGCCGAAAAACTTGTTGACGGGGGCGAATACTGGCGTCGCGTGGCCCTGTTGGACAGTCTTCAATTTGATGTTTTTCAGCATTACCAGAAATCCTTGCGGCCGCACTTCTCAACATTCTTTGCCAACAGCGTGGCGCATCTCCAGCATGCCCACTGGCGTGAGATGGAACCGGAAGCGTTTCAGGTAAAATCCACCGCAGAGCAGCAGCGCAGATACGGCGACGCCATCCTTTTCGGGTATCAGCAGATGGACAGGCTGGTTGGCGATGTCGTCCGTATCGCGGATGCGCAAAATGCGTTTGTGGTTTTCGCGACAGCACTGAGCCAGCAGCCCTTTCTGAAATACGAATCAATCGGCGGACAGCAATTTTACCGGGTCCGCGACATCGGGTCGTTCCTGGATCAAATTGGCGTCAAATACAGAACCGTGCAGCCCACCATGACCCATCAGTATCAGGTGCAGTTCGCCAGCGATTCGGAGAGAGAAGACGCGCAAGGCAAACTGGCGATGCTCAGCATAGATGGACAACCGGTGTTCGGCTTTGACCGCGTGGAAGGCGCCTCGCTCTATTTCGGCTGCACGATTCGCACAAGCCAGCCGGAAACGGCGCGCATGATGATCGGCAATCAGGACGTGCGCTTTTTTGATACTTTCTATCACATTGACGCGACCAAGAGCGGCCGCCACCATCCGGATGGCTGTCTGTGGTTTCGATCCGGCACTCACAAGCGGCACGAAGAAAAAGTATCCATTCTCGATATTTTTCCAACGATTCTGGATTATTTCAGGATAGATGCGCCTGCCGGCAAATACGGCAAACCTCTGGGGCGGATAATCCGGAACGCCTTCGCCTGAGAGTGTTCCTTCAGGCGGCTGACAAACAGCTTCACCTTTCGCCGATCCGGTATAGACTTGTGGCCGGATTCATTTGTGGTGGAAGGAGAATGCCGTGGCGCACAAAACCTGGCTGGAAGTAGCCGTAAACGGCCCCTGGGGGCGGCGGGTGCAGGCGCATCTTCCCGTGACCGTTAAGGAAATCGTCACCGACGCCCTGACCTGTATCAAGGCGGGCGCTGCAATTATCCATTTTCATTCCTATGACGAAGCCACCGGCCAGCAGAAGGACGATCCGGCGCTTTATGCGGCCATAGTTTCAGGCATCCGCGAATATAGCGACGCCATTGTCTATCCCACCATGCCTGCGGATGGCGTTGCGGATTTTGGCGGCGGAAAAGGCGATGGGGATCGTTATTCGGCGCTGAAAGGGCTGGCCGATCGCGGTCTGTGTGAATGGGGCGCGCTTGATCCGGGATCCATGAATTTCGCCAATGAACGGCAATTGAAATCGGGCAAGACCGGGTTTTTGTACACAAATTCCGTAGAACACATTCGCAAGGGGTTGCAGTTTTCCGCCGATCATGGCGTGCCAATGGCCTATGCCTGTTATGAACCCGGCTTTGTCCGCATGGGCGCGCGGCTTGCCGCAGAACAGCCTGGCGCCGGGCAGCCCATCTACCGGCTGATGTTCAGTGATCATTTCACCTTCAGCTATCCGCCGCGCGCCTATGCCCTGACCGCCTTTCATGAACTGCTGAAAGAGGAAGCCCCGGACGCGCCCTGGATGATTTCCGGTCTGGACGTGGATTTATCCCCCATTCTGGCCCAGGCCGTTGCTTTGGGCAGTCACGTGCGGGTTGGGCTTGAGGATGCGCATCATGGCAGCCCCCTGACAAACGCCCAGATCACCGAGGCGGCGGCAAAAGCCATTCAATCTGCTGGCGGCACGCTCGCCACCCCCGCAGAAGTGCGTGCCAGTCTGCTGGAGAGGCGTAAAGCAGCATGACGGCGCCATTCATTCCACCGCTGGAAGTTGATGATTTTTGTGATGATCATTGTACAGCGGTTGAACTTTTTGGCATGGGCGGACGCATCAGAACCAGCAGGATGACAGGCAACACGGATAAAGCCGCGAACCCCAGGAATACGAAGGTGTAACTTTGCGCAAGATCGCGCGTGTAGCCAGCGATCACAGGGCCAAGAGCGCTAACCGGAACAATCAGCAGATATGCCCTGGCGACAAGCTTGGCGTAATCGTGCGCGCTGAAATAATTGGCTATCAGGGTTGGCAGCGACAGATACGCCATGCCAAATCCGAACCCAACCAGCATTGCATACGCATAGAGCGTCACAGTGTCGTCCGAGTAATTCAGTAACACCATGCCAGACAGCTCCAGCCCCAGTCCCGCCGCCATGATTAATCGCGGCTCAAAATAATCGCCGAGCACGCCGCCGGACAACCGTCCCGCAGCGCCCATCAAGCCCACGGTTCCGAGCGCCGAGGCGGCCAGTATCGCATCCACGCCGCGGTCCTGCACCAGGAAGATCAAAGACTGGCTGGTGCTGATGCCTATCCCCATCGTGGCCATCGTGAAGGCGCCAATAATGACCCAGAATTCGCGCGTGCGCATCGCTTCCCCGGTCATCCAGTTATGCGTGGTATGATAGACTTGAGACTTTTTCACAGGCGCGCCGGTATTAAGCGGCGGCGCAGAGGCATCTACGCCGTCCTGATGCTGGCCCAGCTCGTCAGGATGATTGCGAACGAAAAAATACGCGACAAGCGAACCCGCCAGACCGCTTGCCGCCAATACCAGCCACGGCTCGCGCCAGCCGCCGGTTACCTCCGTGAGATAGGCCATGGCCGGCGCAGCAATAAATGCGCCAAATCCGCCCATCGAAAGAAACATCCCCATGGTCAGGGCGCGGCGTCGCAAAAACCAGTTGGCCAATATCTGCCCGCCGGGCACCAGGGATTGAAACGTTACGGCCAGTCCGATGACAATGCCGACCCCAAAATAATAGGCCAGCAAAGTGTCGGTGAAATAAGTAATGACCGAACCAAGAGCGCTGACGCCGCCGCCTGCGATGATGGTGTTGCGGGCGCCAATACGCCGGATGGAATAGGCCGCCAGCGGGGCGGCAAGCCCGGACACCACACTGAGAAGTGAAAAACCAAAACTCGCATCCCCGCGGGACCAGCCAAGGTCCTTGATCATGGCGGGAAGCAGCGCCGCATAGCCATAATAGACAACGCCTACGGCCAAAAAATAGATGGCGCATAAAGCGTAGGCGATTTTCCAGCCGCTAAACTTGGTCATTCGATTCAAACCATTCCCTTGAGGCGCAATGCCGTGATTTTATATTAGGCCGTTCCAGCGATGGGAGGCCGCGCCCTCAACATCATTCCGGCGGGAACGGCTGCAAGGACCGCAAACCCCAGAAATATGGCCGTGTAACTATGCACCACATCGTACGTATAGCCTGCAAGAACCGGGGCCATGGCGCTGATGGGGATGGACACGAAATAACTGGCCCCAAGAATTCTGGCGTAATCATGCGCGCCAAAATAATTGGCCATCAGGGTTGGCAGGGACAGGTAAGCCATGCCATATCCGAAACCTAGCAAAATCGCAAAAGCATAGACCTGCCAGATAGCGTGCGAATAATTCAGCAACACCATGCCAGTCAACACCATGGCCAGGCCAGCCGCCAGCAGATAGCGCGGCTGAATATAATCACCCAGCAACCCGCCGGAAAATCGTCCGAGCGTACTGATCAATAGAATTGCCGCGAGGGCGCCTTTCGCAATTAACGGGTCCATCCCACGGTCGAGTTCCAGATAGATAGGCGCCTGACTGATGCCAATATAGTACCCCATCAACGCCACAGTGAATGCGCCCACAATGACCCAGTATACGGGCGTGCGCATCGCCTCCCGCAGCGTCCATGCATAAACGGAAGATTCGACCCTGGACTTTTTGGGGTTCAGCGCATGGGCTTCAGGGGGTATAGAAGCATCTACGCCATCCTGAAACTGTCCCACATCGCCTGGATGATCACGCACAAACAGATATGCAATCACCGAGGAAAGGAGTGCGACGCAAATCATGATCAGGAACACGCCGCGCCAGTCGCCTGTAGCCTTCAGGAAATAACCAAAGGCCATCGAAGCAACAAATCCGCCTAATCCACCCATCGAAAGAAACAGCCCCATCGCTAACGCGCGGCGCCGCAAAAACCAGTTGGTCAGCACGGTTGAGCCTGGGACAAGGGTCTGGAGCGTCATCCCCAAAGCCATGACAACGCCAATCCCCACATAATATTGCAGCAGTGAATGGGTGAAGTAGGTGATCAGGGCGCCAAGGGCATTGATGAGGCCCCCCGCGATGATGGTGTTTCGCGCTCCGATCCGGTTAATACACATTGCCGCAAATTGGGAACCAAAGCCTGCCACCACGCCGGCAAGACTGAAGCCTACCGATGCGTCACCCCGGCTCCAGCCCAGATCCGCAATCATGGCCGGAAGAATTGCCACGAACCCATAATAATTAATGCCCAGCGCCAGAAAATAAATCGAGCACAGGGCCACTTCAATTTTCCAGCCGCTAAACTTGCTCAGTCGGCCGAGGCTAAGCGATTGCGTCACCAGATTACCCTTTTAGGTATGGTCTTTCTCTGGATTGACTCAGCCATGCCAATTGAACTGTTGCGGTTTCCGGTTGGCCATCGCCGCAATCTGCACGTTGACAATAGCAGGCCCCTTGAAGGCCATGGCGGCGTCAAGCGCCGGACCAAGTTCCGCTTCATCGGTGACATAAAAACCAGCGCCGCCAAACGCCTCGGCGATGCGTTCATAGCGGGCGTCGTAGGATAGCGCATGGGGCGGAGAAGCCCGTCCCGGTTTCTGCTCGGCAACGCCGCCGCCGATGCCGCCATTATTGAGAATAATGATCTTGATCGGCAAGCCATAGCGGGCGGCGGTTTCAAACTCCATACCGGAAAACCCGAACGCGCTGTCGCCCTGCACCACAACAACCGGACGATCCGGATGCACGGCGGCGGCGGCAATGGCGAAACCCAGCCCGATCCCCATGGTGCCATAGCTGCCGGCGTCGAGCCGGGTGCGCGGCTCGAAATTCGGCATCTGCGTGCGGCCAATATCCATGGTGTTGGCGCCTTCACCGACAATGATGGCGTTGCGCGGAATGCGCGCCGTAATGTCCCGGAAGGCGCGATAATAATTCACCGGCGACGTGTTATCGGCAATCATCGGCGCGACCGTCGCCTGATTGCCCTTGATCTTTTCCGCGATGGCGTGGCGCCAGGGCGTTTCGGCGGGATAAAACCATTGCCGCGCGGCCAGTCCCTTGTTCAATTGTCCGACGATCGATTTGCCATCGCCGACCAGGGCGACTTCCGCCGCCTTGTTGTTGCCGATTTCTTCGGGACTTATGTCCAGCTGCACGACCCGCACATCTTTTGAATAGCGCGGCGGCAAGCCAAAATGCAAAATCCAGTTCAGACGGGCGCCAAGCAGGAATATCAGATCCGCATCCTGCAGGGCGTGCGAACGCGCGCCGCCCACCGACAATGGATGATCATCCGGCATGACGCCCTTGCCCATCGGGGTCGCCAGGAACGGCACCTGGGTGCGTTCGATCAGCTTGCGCACTTCGTCCTCGGCCCGCGACCAGGCCATGCCCTTGCCGACGATGATCAATGGCCGCTTGGCGCTTTGCAGGGCGTCCAGCGCCGCATCGATGCTTTCCTGAGGGGCGAGCGTGCGCGGCGGTTCGCCGACGGTTGCCGCCACGTGGACAATTTCTTCTTCTACCTCGCCTGTAATCACGTCATCCGGCATATCGAGATAGGACGCGCCCGGACGGCCGAAAAGTGAACTGCGTACCGCCTGCTCAACATAATAGGGAATACGCTCCACTTTTTCCACAGCATGAGCGTATTTACACAACGGCGACGCAAGCATGACCTGGCGTTCTTCCTGAAACGCGCCCATCCCGTTTTGTTCAACAGATGACGCGCCGCCAATCAGAATCATTGGCCAACAGTTGGATTGCGCATTGGCAAGCCCCGCCAGCCCATGTATCACGCCGGGTCCGGAAACAACCAGACAGGCCTGTGGCCGTCCCGTCATATAGCCTGCGGCCTGGGCCGCATAACTGGCGGATTGCTCGTTGCGCATTCCGATATAGGTGATGCCTATCCGTTGCGCCTCTATCGCAATCGGGATTACCGGAAACCCGACGATGCCAAACATAAAGCTGACGCCCTGCTGCTTCAGCGCGCGCGCCATTATTGTTGCGCCAGAAACTTTTGCCATGCCGACCCCCCCCCGTTTAGATTCTTATTTTTGCTGGATGACGCCTTCATTGCACAGCGTATCAAGTTGTTCGTTGCTCAGGCCAAGTTCTGCCCGCAGCACATCGCGGCTATGCTGCCCCGCCAGAGGCGCCGCCACAATCGGCACATCCGAATCCGACATCCTGATTGGCGAGCGCATCATCAGGATCTCGCCTTTTTCAGGATGCTGCACCTTCTTGAAGAAATCACGCGCAATAAGATGCGGATCAGAAAACACCTCGGCTGTATCCATCGTGGCGCTGCAGGGCACGCCGGCGGCGCCCATCAGGCGCATGACTTCGTGTTTGTTGCGCTCCCCGGTCCAGGCGGTGATGATGGCTTTCAGTTCCTCCCAGTTTTTCACGCGCGACGCAGGCTGGGCGAAACGCGGATCGTCGGTCAGTTCGGGCTGCCCGATCGTTTCACACAAGGCCCGCCACATATTGGGCAGAATGACCACCATGATCACATAATCATTGGGGCCGCCCCCCTTGCAGCGATAGATGCCCGAGGGCGGCATGCTCTCATGGCTGCGCCGCCCCACCGGCGGCTGCCCAGGTCCCCAGCTCATCGCCGTCAGGGTGCGAATGAACATGGTCATGACTTCATGCATGGACATTTCGATCACCTGCCCCTTGCCCGTGCGAAGCTGCTGCACATAGGCCGCCGTAATGGCCAGCGCCGTGGTGATGCCGGTGCCGGTATCCGCAAACGTGCCACCCGTTGGCAGCGGCGGGCCATCCGGCGTGCCGGTCATCGAAAAGATGCCCGCCGCCGCCATGGCCAGCGGATCGAAGGATTTATAATCCGAATAAGGGCCGTCAAGGCCAAAACCCTTGATGCGGGCATAGATCAGCTTCGGGTGCAGTTTGCACAGGACCTCTGGCCCCAGCCCCAGACGCTCCACAGTTCCCGGTCCCTGATTTTCGATGAACACATCGAAATTGGGCAGCATCTTCAACAACAGCTCCTTGCCCTTGGGATTTTTAAGATCAAGAGCGAGGCCACGCTTGTTGGCGTTGTAATTAAGAAAGTACTGGCTGTCCCCCGGACCAACGCCCAGCATCTTGCGCGCAATTTCACCGCCCGGCGGCTCCACCTTCACGACATCCGCACCCAGCCAGGCCAGCATCATGGCGCAGCTCGGACCCGCCTCCCACTGGGTGAATTCAAGCACTCGCATAGTTTCCAGAGCAGGCACAGGCGCCTCCATCTAATTGGTTTGAGCAGAGTTAGGCCAGGTACGCATCCATATCGAACCCGCGCAGTCTAGCATCCAGACAGGCCACCGCGTCCAGTGCTTATTTTGGGCGCCGCCCTGAGGCTTTTTGCAAGAGCCTTACAAAGGCCGTGCAGGTTCAGCCCGTGTCATGGGAACGATCAGCACCGGACAGGGGGCGGCTTCGATGAAGCGGCTAATATCATCGCCGCCCGTATGAAACATTGAGGCAGATACAATAATCAATCTGGCGTTCAGCCTCCGCACCTGCTCCGGCCTCTCATAATTTTCCTCAATAACAATTTCCTGTTGCATTGAATGGGCGATTCCCCTGGCAAGATTGAACAGGTTTCCATTTTCACTGGCGGGGGGCTGCAATAGCACAATCGGGCCACTTGACGCAGCCATGCCCGGTTTTGCGTTTCGCCAGACAAAATCAGCCGTGCGCAACAAAATCAGATCATTACTGCCGGCCTGGGCGATCAATTCATGCAGCAGGCGCCCGCGTACCGTTCGAAAGCTGTATCGCCTTTGCGCGTGTCCGGCCAGTTTGCGCAATGCTTCGCGCATCCCAAGCGCAATGCCGCGCAGATCGCTTTCAACACGCCGGGAATCGATATTACGTATCGCGCCGCTGGCGGAAAGAATTTCCGTAGAAAATGGCAGACGGGCCAGATCCAGCAACTCCTGATCCTCGACAAACACACCGGCAAGCTCCACTTCCGCAACCTGCGCAACCTGGGCGGCAAAATTGAGCACGGAACGGCATTCCATATGATGATTGAAGCCAATCAATAACCGTTGATAGCGCGGCTTCGGGGGCGGTTCCATCGTGTTGCTCATGGCCGGTCTCCGGTTTGCGCATCGGCCCCGTCCGCTGATTTGCGCGTCCTGGCAAAGGCGGCAAGGCGGGCCGCGACGCGCGCGTTAATGCTGCCTATGGGATAGCGGCCATCCGCCTGGGGTTCGCCCGCAGTGATACCCGTCAACACCGCTATGCCCTGATCGATGGTGTCAATGGCATGCACGTGGAAGCGTCCTGCACCCACTGCATCGACCACGTCCTGACGCAGCATCAGATGTTTCACATTGGCGCTGGGGATCAGCACACCCTGGGCGCCGGTCAGGCCGCGCGCCGCGCAAATATCAAAAAAACCTTCGATTTTTTCATTCACGCCGCCTATAGCCTGAACCTGGCCATGCTGGTTGACCGATCCGGTAACGGCGAAACACTGTTTTATGGGCGCCTCCGCGATGGCGGACAGCAGACAGTAAAGCTCCGCCGAAGACGCGCTGTCCCCGTCCACGCCGCCGTAGGATTGTTCGAACACCAGACTGGCGTTCAGCGCCAGCGGGCTGTCCACGCCAAAGCGTTCGCGCAAAAACCCGGACAGGATCAGCACGCCTTTGGAATGCAGTGGCCCGCCCAGTTCCACTTCGCGCTCGATATCCAGCACACGCCCGGCGCCGATGCCGATTCGCGCGGTAATACGGGTTGGGCGGCCAAAGCTCAAATCGCCGATGGACAGCACGCTGAGCCCGTTGATCTGGCCGATGCATGCGCCGTCCGTATCAATGAGGATGATATCGCGGGTAATGGATTCCTGGCTTTTTTCGCGTATGCGTCCGATGCGTTCTTCGCGCATATCGACCGCTTTCTGCACATGGATTGCGCAAATCAGTTCGGCGCTGTCCTTGTGCGCCCAGTAATCGGCCTCGCGCAGAAGATCAGCCGTGTGCCCCATATGGATGGAAAGTTTTTCAGCATCGCCGGCATGACGCGAAGCCTGTTCGATCATACGCGCCACTCCGCCCGGGTCAAGGTGGAGTACGGAATCATTGCGGCAAATCGTTGCCAGCTGGCTGGCGAATGCCTGTTCGGATTCCGGCGTCCAGCCGACTGTGTCTTCCATTTCGGCCACAGTCTTGAACAGCCCCTGAAATTCGGGGTCATTGGCAGACAGCAGGTAATAGGTCATCGGCTCCCCAAACAAAACAATCTTGGTCCGCAGCGGAATGGGTTCCGGCTCCAGCGAAATTGTGCTGACCATGGAAAACATATCGGCGGGGGATTCGATACGCGTCTCGCGGTTCCATAATGCGCGCTTCAACGTATCCCATGCGAATGGCTGCATCAGCAGGGCGCGTGAATCGAGCAACAGATAACCGCCGTTGGCCCGGTGCAGCGCGCCCGGTTTGATCAGCATGAAATTCGTCACGAGGGCGCCCATCTGGGCGATATGCTCGACGCGCCCGACCAGTTGCTGTACGGTGGGTTTGCCTTCCTCCACCACTGGCGCGCCCTTTGTCTGCGAATTATCAACAATCAGGTTTGCCTCATAACGGTGAAATTGATTTCCCAGCTGGGTTTGCGTCATGCCGTCCCCGCCACCGGCGGGCGCCGCGTTACCTGGAAGCTCCGAGGCTTCCTGCATTTCCTGGGACTGCATAAACATATGAACATTATTGATGATGTCCGCCTGCAGCAGATCCAGATATCCCCGCACTTCGGAAATATCAGCAAAGGCCGCACGCTCTTCATCAATGATTCCGCGCACGGCGATATTGGCGAATTCGCGGTTCAGTTCGCGCAGGGCTTGGCGCCGCTCCTTTTCAAGGCGCGGCATCTGTTCAAAGGTTTGAACCATGCCGCGTTGCAGTTCCTGAATATCGGATTCGATCTGCTTGCGTTCGGCTTCCGGCATGGTCTCGAAAGTTTCGGGCTTTACCAGTTCATTGTTGCGCACCGGCACGAGTGTGACGCCGGAGGGCGTACGGACAACCCGGATGGATTTTTCTGCGGCGCGCTTTTCCAGAATCTCAAATGCGGCGAGTTGCAGCCCCTGCATCTTTTCGTCGATGGCATGTCTGCGGACGCGGTATTCCTCGCTTTCGAATATTGCCGGAAGCGCCGTGCGCAGTTCCTCGACCATTTGCGAGAGCGAATCGCGAAATCGCACACCCTGTCCTGCGGGCAATTCGATCGCGTTCGGTTTATAGGGTTCCGCAAAATTATACACATAGACCCAATCACTGGGCGTCGGCTGGGTTGCGGCGCGGCTTTCCAGCAGTTGGCTTACCAGTGCGCGCTTGCCGCTTCCGGCGCCGCCAAGCACGAACAGGTTATAGCCCTCGCGGGCAATACCGGCTCCAAATTCAATGGCGTTGGTGGCGCGTTCCTGGCCGAATACCGGACCGGATTCCGCAAGTTCAGCGGTGCTGGCAAACCCCAGGCAGCCGCTCTCACAAGCGCGGCGCAATTCACCGGCCGTCAGCGCGCCAACGCGCTTTTCAGACTTTCCGGTTTCTATTCCCATTTGATTATGGTCCCCTGCCCTGAAACATCACGATATGATCCGGATCAAACTCAACCCATCGGCTTTGGGCGGGAATATTAAAGCATGGAAACTCCAATAACCCAATCTGTAGCAGCCAATGGCCTGCGCTTCGAGGTCGATATGTGCGGCAGCGGCAAGAAACTGGCGCTGTGCCTGCATGGGTTCCCCGAGCATTCTTATTCCTGGCGGCATCAATTACCGCTGCTGGCCGAATTGGGCTATCTTGCCTGGGCGCCGAATTTGCGCGGCTATGGCAACACGTCGCGGCCCAGTGGCGTGGCCAGTTACGCCATGAAGCATTTACTGGACGACGTCGCCGGCCTGATTGACGCATCGGGCGCGGAAGAAGTGGTGCTGATCGCCCATGACTGGGGCGGCGCGATTGCATGGGAATTCGCACTGCGCAATATCCGCCCGCTGAAGGGATTGGTGGTGATGAACATTCCGCATCCCAAACTGTTCGAACAGGGCGTCCGCCGCTGGGCGCAGCTGAAACGGTCCTGGTATATCCTGTTCTTCCAGCTGCCCTGGCTGCCGGAATGGGCGCTGGGGCGCGATGGGGCCCGCGCCATCGGAGACGCTTTTAGCAGTATGGCGGTGGATAAGTCCCGCTTTACGCCGGAGGTGCTGGAGGTGTATCAGCGCAATGCATTAATTCCCGGCGCGCTGACGGCGATGATCAATTATTACCGCGCCCTGTTTCGATCTGGCCCAAAGCCAGGACACCCCAGGGCGCCCGGCAAATTACAGACGCCAACCCTGATGATCTGGGGTGAAGCGGATACAGCGCTGGGCAAGGAATTGACCTGCGGCACGCAGGATCTGGTCAATGATTTCACTGTTCATTACCTGCCCGGCGTTTCCCACTGGGTGCAGCAGGAAGCGCCGGAAAAGGTCAATGAAATCCTGCGGAACTGGCTGTCCGGCAAGCCGTGATCATGGCTGGCGCCTTGCTCTTGCGCCCTTGCTGATGTCCATGTATAACCCGGCCTCTGACCCATCATTGCAGCCTGTTCTGCGGCCAATAGCCCTGACAGCGCTGACCGGAGCAAGCCCATGAAAAAGAACATTCACCCCGATTATCATCCCGTAACGATCGTGATGACCGACGGCACCCGCTATCAGACGCGGACCACCTGGGGCAAGTCCGGGGACGAACTGAAACTGGACATCGATCCGACGACCCATCCCGCATGGACAGGCGGCACGTCGCGTCTGGTGGATTCCGGCGGCCGTGTGGGCCGCTTCAACAAGAAATTTGGCAATTTCGGCCTTTAGTCCAGCCTGTCCACGAAGCGCGCAAAAAAAGGCGCCATCAGCCCCGGCAACTTTTCAGCCGGATAGCGATCTGGTTCACTGATCCCTCGCACTGCCAAACCAACAACCTGGCTCAGCGCCATATCCGCCAGTTGCGGCGGATATGTATCTTGCGCGATCTGACCCGCAAGCTGGGCCTCGCGCAGCCCATGGACCAGTAATTGCCGCAACGCGCCGGGGAACACGCCATGCGCCCTGGCCAGTTCCGGCGCAGGGGCCAATTCTCCAATAAAAGCCAACCAGACCCGCCAGGCCGCCCGGCTTTCGGGTGACACCGGCAAAGCCGCCAATAGCACAGCCTCGACCTGCGCCATTTTACTGTAGTTAGCGCTTGCATCCTTGATGGCGCGGCACAGCCTTTGGCATGCCTCATCCAGCGCGGCCAGCAGCAGGGCCTGTTTCTCAGGAAAATAACGGGTGACAAGCCCGGTAGTGGCGTCCATTTCAGCCGCTATCGTACGCAGGCTGGCCGCGCTGACGCCATCGCGGCATATCACCCGCCAGGCGGCGGCAATAATCTGCTGGCGGCGGTCCGCAGCGGCAGGCTTTCGGGGCCGATTATTTCTGTCCGGATCATCCGCCGTTGACGCTGACATGATTGCCCCTTACCCGGTTCCGTTTAAAACGAAACCGGTTTAATACGCGCGCTGGCGATTGCAAAATCTATAACAATCGTTATAAAATATCGAATGTTATTATGCCCCGGGGCAAGTTCGCTCACTCCAGAAATTAATGCACGAGCCTAAGTTTGAACGGCTTCGCGGACCCGGTTAACGCGTTGAAAGGAATACGGAAATACGACACCCCATTGCTGTCCGGCGCGGGCGCGGCGCCCCCTGCCATGTTGAACTGGAGAGACTGAAAATAATGATCGGGCTTTGAGAGGCCACGGTCGCGCCGGGTGCGGTAGGCGACAAAATCCGCCTCCTGGGCGTCATGCTTGAGATGCACGTTCTTCTCAAGTTGCAGTGCGATGGTGGTTTCCCAGGCGGGCGACCGGCCCTTGTGCTCCGGGTCATGGCCGGGAAATATCCGGGTTTCCGGCGGCAAGCCATAGAGCGCCTTGATCGACCGGAACAATTCCGCCGCATTGCCGCCCGGCAGATCGGCGCGCGACGTGCCGTTGTCCGGCATCAGCAGCGTATCCCCCACAAAAACCGTGTCGCCGAGCAAAAAGCTCATACAGGCTCCGCTATGCCCCGGCATGGCGTAGGCGCGGGCCGGAATATCGCCGATGTTAAAGCCTTCGCCATTTTCCAGCAGACGGTCAAACTGACTGCCGTCACAGGGGAAATCCGCAAGATTGAACAGACGCGCCAGTTCGGTTTGCATGCCCCGCACACCCGCCCCAATGGCGATCACGCCTCCCAGGGCCTCACGCACATGGCGGGCGGCGGACAGATGATCTTCATGCAGATGGGTTTCAAGCACCCAGTCCACCACCAGATTCTCCTGCTTCACATATTCGATAATGGCGTCCACCGGGCCGGTATCGGTAAGACAGCCCCCGGCGTCAAAATCCAGCACCGGATCAATGACGGCCGCGCGCTTGGCCTTGTGATCAGACACGACATAGCTGACCGTCTTGCTCGGCTCATGAAAAAAGCCCGTTACGGCAAGAACTTCATCTGACATTTTGTATTCCTCTTGGACCCGGTTTGCATATCGGGGTGATAAAGCGGATTTATCACATCGAATCAAGTTCGTTAACTTGCCGGTTTGACATCAATAGGATAGTACTCAGCCGCATATGAGCAAAGATACAGAATTTCGCCCCAAAGCCCGTAAACCACGCGGCCTGCGCGATCAGTTCGCGGGGGATGTGGTGGCGCGCCGTCATGCCCTCGACGTGATCCGGGGGGTGTACGAATCCTATGGCTTTGAGCCGCTGGAAACCTCGGCCTTTGAATATGCCGATGCGCTGGGCAAGTTTCTGCCCGATGCAGACCGCCCCAATGCCGGGGTGTTCGCGTTGCAGGATGATGACGAGCAATGGCTGGCGCTGCGCTATGACCTGACGGCCCCGCTGGCGCGGCTGGCGGCGGAACATTTTGACGCCCTGCCCAAGCCGTTCCGGCGCTATCAGTTTGGCCCCGTCTGGCGCAATGAAAAGCCCGGCCCTGGGCGGTTCCGGGAATTTTTCCAGTTCGATGTGGATACGGTGGGCGCGGCCACCATGGCGGCGGATACGGAGCTGTGCATGGTGCTGGCCGATGCGCTGGAGGCGCTGGGCATCGCGCGGGGCGATTACCGGGTGCGGGTCAATAACCGCAAGATCCTCACGGGCGTTCTGGAAACCATCGGGGCCGATGACGCCGGCGGCAAACTGATTATCCTGCGCGCCATCGACAAGCTGGACCGGCTGGGCTTGGAGGGGGTGCGGTTGCTGCTGGGACCGGGGCGCGAAGATGAATCGGGCGACTTTACCAAAGGCGCCAATCTGGCGCCGGATCAGATTGCGCGGGTCACCGGTTTTCTGGCTGCGGGCGATACGGACCGCGCCAAAGTGTGTGCGAATTTGCGCGATCTGGTCGGCGCAAGCCGCACCGGGCTGGAAGGCGCGGCGGAACTCGAAGAAATCGACGCGCTGTTGAACGCGGGCGGCTTTGGCCCGGATCAGGTGGCGTTCGACCCCAGCGTCGTGCGCGGGCTGGATTATTACACTGGCCCGGTGATCGAGGCGGAACTCACATTCGAAGTGCGCGACGAAACCGGCCGCAAGGTGCAGTTCGGATCGGTGGCGGGCGGCGGACGTTATGACGATCTGGTGCAGCGCTTCAAGGGCGTGCTGGTGCCGGCCACCGGGGTTTCCATCGGCGTGGACCGCTTGCTGGCGGCGCTCGCCCTGTTGCAGGGCGGCAAGGCCGCGCCCGCGCCCAGGGGGCCGGTGGTGGTGCTGATGCTCGACAAAACCCGAAGCGCCGACTATCAGGCCATGGTCATGGAGCTGCGCCGCGCGGGCATACGGGCGGAACTGTACCTCGGCGGCAGCGGCATGCGCGCCCAGGTGAAATACGCCGACAGGCGCAACGCCCCGGTGGCGGTGATCGCGGGCGGAGACGAATTTGCGGCAGGGCAAGTCACCCTGAAAGACCTGGTGCTGGGCGATCAGCTATCCAAAGACATCAAGGACAATGCCGCCTGGCGCGAGGACCAGCCCGCCCAGCAATCCGTGCCGCGCGAAAACCTTGTCGCCGCCGTGCACGAAATTCTGGCGCGGGAACATCACCGAATTTAACCCGGCAATATCTCTTACGCCGCATCCGCCGGTTTCACCCGTTGCGCGATTATCCCGCCACGGTCTTGTTCAACCACCGCAATGTCATACTGGCTTTGCAGATTAATCCAGAACAGCGGGCCGTTGCCAAAGTAACGGCCCAGCCGCACGGCGGTATCCGCCGTGATGGAGCGGCGGCCATTAAGAATATCCGTAATGCGGCCCGAAGGAACGCCCAGATCAAGCGCCAGACGGTTGGCGCTAAGACCGCGCGCCTCAAGCTCGCGCTTTAACAACCGGCCCGGGGGTGCAATCGGGGGCATGGCTTTATCCTTTGTGGTAATCGACTATCTCAACATTGAAAGCATCGCCCTTGCGGAATTCAAAACAAATCCGCCAGGGACCGTTTACGGTCATCGCCCACTGCCCCCTGCGGCCGCCACTCAGCTTGTGCAATCCAACACTCCTGAGAGGGCTCAAATCCTGAAGCGACTCGGCTATGTTCAGGGCCAGGAGCAGGTCGGTTGCGGCGTCAAAATCCAGGCTCCGGAACCCGCCTGGCCGTTGGCCATCCCAAACCTTGCGGCTCGCACTATTGCGCCATGAACGTATCAAGGCATAAACGTACTACGAGATACGGTGAATTGCAAGATGAATCTGGTGGCGGCGGTGCGCGAAATTCTGGCGCGAGCGTATCATCAGGGGTAAATTTTCATAGGGCGGCCCTGCCCGCTTATCACTGCGCTAGACGTAGGAGGGCGTTGCGCAGCCGCTTGACATTGTTAGCATATTTGCTAACATGCCGCCATGACGCACCAGATCGAATACTTTCATGCCCGTGTGCTGGCTGAAATCGAGTCATGGCCCGTGGATATTCTGGCCGATTACGCGCGTTTAGTTGAATTGCTTGCCGAGTATGGGCCAAATCTGCGTCTGCCGCATTCCAGGGCGTTTGGCGATGGCCTGTTTGAGCTGCGGCCTCGTGGCAGGACGGGCATCGGGCGGGCCTTCTACTGTTTCCTGGCAGGTAAAAATATTGTCGTGCTGCACGCCTTTATCAAGAAGTCCCCGCAAACGCCTGAGCGTGATCTGAACCTGGCGAGAAAGCGCCTGAAGGAGTTGAAAAATGGCTAATCTCAAGCACAATCCCGTTCCCCACAATCACGCGGAATTTCTTGCCAAAGCAAAAAGTCGCGATGGATTTTCCGATGCCTATGCGGCGCTTGATCTTGAATACAAGGTTGTAAGCCAGATGCTCAAGGCGCGTACGCGCGCAGGCCTTACGCAAGACGCCGTTGCGGAAAAAATGGGCACAACCAAAAGCGCAATTTCCCGGCTTGAGTCGGCGGGTAAACACGCGCCGTCGCTGGAAACCCTCAAGCGCTACGCCGAGGCTGTCGGGTGCGAACTTCAAGTCAAACTGGTTCCTCTCAAAGGAGCGTGACACGCATTAATTCGTTCAGGTGCAAAAGGGAACGCTTTGTGGGCCTAGGCTCTATCCTGTTTAAGATAAAGCACCAGTTTCATCGTCATCGCGAGCCGCGAAGCGGCGTGGCGATCCAGAATCTCATCCAAAGAACTGTGTTTGTGGCGCTGGATTGCCACGGCGCTCCGCGCCTCGCAATGACTCAGAGTACATGACAAACACAATATGCGGAAGTTATGCGCCACTCACAAGCTTATCTGCATACTCTTTTGGACTAAATACTTGGACACCGCATTGTCGGGCAACTTTAATCATTCCCAGGTCATTCGTGACGAGGGGATAACCATTTACCTTCGCTATGACCACAAATATGTGGTCACCAGCTTTGGTGTATGGAATGTCAACCATTTGGTATTTCTTAATGAAAGCTGCATCAATGTGGATTAATTCGATCTGATAATTCATCTGGCCATTTATGATTGGGCCAACAAAGCGGTTTTCATTTTGTAATCTTTGGAATGTGCATTGTATTTCGAACCATCCATGCGCAGGCATAGTAATTTGAATAGACCGGCGGCAAAGCGTATTAAGTAAATCAAGAGAATTTTGGTAATTATCCGACACAGGATCGAATGAAGCGATAAACACTGAGGAATCTACGAGCAGCATCATTTCATTCCTTTTTATGGAAGTTCTACCTCATCTTACTTAGCGCATTTACTGCATCACTTACCCCGAATACTAGCCAGAATTTCCGGTTCGCGCGCCCGCGCCTGGGCGAGGTCATAGGCAAGCTGCATGCGCAGCCAGGTTTCGGCGGAAGACCCGAAAATCTTTTCGAAACGGATCGCCATATCCGGCGTAATCCCGCTTCGGCCATTGATGATCTTATCCAGCGTCTGGCGGCTAACACCCAGCGCCGAGGCCGCCTCGCCAACAGTCCATTTCATTTCCGGCAAGCAGTCTTCCTTGATGATCCTGCCGGGATGGGGAGGGGTCTTCATCGCCATTGGATTCGTCTCCTAATGGTAATCAACAAGATCAACATCAAATGCGTCACCATCATCAAAACTGAATATGATCCGCCAGTTTCCGGTAATTCTGACGGCATAGAAGCCTTTCAGATTACCAGTCAGTTTATGGAAACCATATCCTGCGATATTCATATCCTCAGCGGTCCCGGATACGTCAAGGGTCCCTAACCGGTTTTCAATACGGTTTATCTGGCCGGGTGGTAATCCACTCCTGTCACCATCCTCAAAAAATTTGCGCAGCGCCTTGCTCCTGAAGCTTCGAATCATCCCATTATTCTTCAGCCTCAAACTGTAAACTAGAAATTGTCAGTTGTCAAATCATTGAGCTGACACAAACCTCCCCCTCGTATCTCAGTGCAATTACCGCCCCACGAACTTCGCCGGGCGGCGTTCCGCGGTGGCCTTGATGCCTTCTTTCATGTCTTCGGCGCCCTGCAGTTTGTTCTGTTCCTGCAGTTCGCGCGCGGTGGCGGCGGCGTCTTAAACCAGTGCGAATTCTATCCGTTTACCTAATACCGTCGCAACACGCGCCAGCGTGTTCAGAGTAACGGACGTGTTGTTAGGATCAAGCAAACGGTCAATACCTGTACGGCTGGTCTGTAAACGCTTCGCCATTTCTGATTTGGAAATGTGCTGCTGTTGCATGGCCTTTTGAAGCTCCGCAGCAAGCATGAACTTGATTGCCCCTGCCCGGCATTCTTCCAGAAGGCCATCGTTGCTGAGAAAATCCTCGAAACTTGATCCTACATGTTTACGTTTCATTGGTTCACCTGCTTCATAACAATTGCTTTTTGCGTTTAAGCGCAAGTTGCAATTCCTGATTTGGGGTTTTCTGCGTCCGTTTAATAAACCCGTGCAGCAGGATAATCTCATCGGCTTCCAGGTAGAAAATTATCCGTGCAATCCTGTCACCAAGATTGGAGCGAACCTCCCAAAGCCCATTTCCAAGACTGTCTACCAGGGGCTTACCAATTGGCCAGCAATATTGCACTTTCAGCACATCATCGCCAATAATCTTCCGCTCCTCACGGGTAAGGGTAAGCAACCACTTCCGGACCGGTTCGTTACCTGCATCACCCGCGAAGAACCGGACATCAAGTTTCTCCGCGCCTGTATTCATACTGTACCAAAAATTGTTCAGTACGTCAATAAACTGTTCGAATCTTAGATACTACCGCCCCATGAACTTCGCCGGGCGGCGCTCGGCGGTGGCCTTGATGCCTTCCTTCATGTCTTCGGTGCCCTGCAGTTTGTTCTGTTCCTGCAGTTCGCGCGCGGTGGCGGCGCGTATTTTTTCGGGCAGGCCCATGCGCATGGTTTCACGCACCGCCATCACCGCAAGGGGGCCGGCCGAGGCGATTTCCAGCGCCATTTCATGCGCCGCCGCACGCAACTTGTCAGCCGGGACCAGACGGTCCACCAGCCCCATCTCCAGCGCCTCTTCGGCCTTCACGCGCCGGCCGGTGTACATCATGTTCCAGGCCTTTTGCTGGCCGATCAGCGTGGGCAGCGTATAGGTCAGGCCAAAACCCGGATGAAACCCCAGCTGGGTGAAGTTGCAGGACAGCCGTGCTTCGGGGCAGGCGACGCGGAAATCCGGCACCAGGCACAGGCCAAGCCCGCCGCCGATGGCGGCGCCATTGACCGCGCCCACGATGGGTTTTTTACTGGAGAACATGCGCACCGCCTGATCATAAAGCGGGCTGCCGCTGGGGCTTTCGGTTTTGGTGGCCAGACCTTCGGCGCGCGGGCCGCTGGCGAAATTCGCCCCGGCGCAGAACGCGCGCCCGCGTGAGGCCAGCACCAGAGCGCGGCATTTCGGATCCTTGTCCAGATCGGCAAAACAGTTCGCCAGCGAAGTCAGCATTTCCAGATCAAAGAAATTCAGATCGCCATTCTGCATTTCGACGGTCGCGACGTGATCGTCCGCCAGATCGACCTCGATCAACGTGTAATTCCCAAACTTCGCCATTTTGGCCTCCCCTTATTTTTGAAGTGTTGGGGATATGCTAAAGCATTGCGCGCCCCTATTCAAACACCCGTGTCTCTTTTGGACGGACATACAGCATATCGCCGCGCTTGATATTCAGGGCGTCAACCACGGCTTTGGGAACTTCCGCCTGCAATATGGCGCCGCTGGGGCGTTGCAGCTCCAGCTTCACCAGCGCGCTGGCCGGATTGACATGGGTCACCTGGGCGGTGACATATTCTTCCCCGTCCAGAACCTTGCTGACGAAAATTTCATGGGGACGGGTAAACAGCTTGACCGCCACGGCATTGCCGGGGCGGCGGATGGTTTTTTTCTTTTTGACCAGAACCGGCGCGGTTTTTTCAGGCAGCAGGCCCGGCACAACCCGGTTCACCGCATGGCTGATTTCCGGATACCGGCCAAGCCACCCCGTCTGGGCGCTGGTCTGTACAATGGTTTCATCGGGGATTTCCACAATATCGGTTTCCGCCAGATGGACGGCGCCGTTTTCATCTTTCCAGCCGTCAAATTCGTTATAATTTCCAAGAAAGTCGTACACAAATCCGTTGACCGGATTGTGATAGACCTGTTCCGGCGTCCCCACCTGCTCGATGCGGCCATTGCTCATCACCACCACCCGGTCGGCCACTTCCATGGCTTCTTCCTGATCATGGGTCACAAAGATGCTGGTGATGTGAATATCGTCATGCAGACGGCGCATCCAGCGGCGCAGCTCCTTGCGCACCTTGGCGTCCAGCGCGCCAAACGGCTCGTCCAGCAGCAGCACCTTGGGTTCCACCGCCAGTGCGCGGGCAAGCGCCACGCGCTGGCGCTGGCCGCCCGAAAGCTGGCTGGGATAGCGGTCATGGAACGCCTCAAGATGGATAAGCTCCAGCAGCTCCATCACCCGGCGATGAATTTCATCGCCGGACGGGCGCAGCAGTTTCGGGCGCACGCTTAGCCCAAAGGCGACATTCTGGAATACCGTCATATGCTTGAACAGCGCATAGTGCTGAAACACAAAGCCCACATTGCGCTCTTTGGCGTTTCTGGTCTGCTGTTCCTGCCCATCCAGAATGACAGTGCCGGAATCCGCAAATTCCAGACCTGCAATGATGCGCAAGAGCGTCGTTTTGCCGGAACCCGATGGGCCAAGCAGCGCGATCAGTTCACCCGATTTGATATCCAGGCTGACATTATTGAGCGCGACAAAGTCATTATTGAAGCGCTTGGAGATATCGTTGACCTGAATGCCCATTATATTGTGCGCCTGTTCTAGTGCCGGTGGGAGGGGCTGCTGAACCGGCTTTCAAGCATGGTTTTCAGCAGGAGGGTAATCAATGCAAGCAGCGTCAGAATGGAGGCGACCGCAAACGCCGCCACGAAATTATACTCATTATAGAGAATTTCCACATGCAGCGGAATGGTGTTGGTTTCACCCTTGATATGGCCGGATACAACCGACACGGCGCCAAATTCACCCATTGCGCGGGCATTGCATAACAGAACCCCGTATAGCAGCGCCCATTTGATATTCGGCAACGTCACCCGGAAGAACAGCTGCCATCCGGTGGCGCCCAGCAGGATTGCCGCTTCTTCTTCTTCGGTTCCCTGTTCCTGCATTAACGGGATCAATTCGCGCGCCACAAACGGAAAGGTGACGAATATCGTGGCGATGATCAGCCCCGGCACGGCAAAGATAATCTGCACGTCATTTTCCATCAGCCATTCGCCAAAATAACTGTTGGCCCCGAACAGCAGCACATAGATCAGCCCGGATATTACAGGAGACACTGAAAAAGGCAGATCGATCAGGGTAATCAGCAGCTGCTTTCCAACAAATTCGAACTTGGTGATGGCCCAGCTGGCGACGACGCCGAACACAAGATTGAATGGCACAGCCACGGCGGCGACGATCAGCGTCAGTTTGATGGCGGCGACGGCATATTCCGCCCGCAAACTATCGGCATAGGCCGAAAAGCCTTTGCGGAAGGCCTCGGCAAACACCGCTGCAACCGGCAGCCCGATCAGCATTGCAATGAAGATGACCGCCGTGCTGATCAACGCGATCCTGAACCAGGGCGGACCTGCAATGGCTGATGATCGCCTGACGCGGGGCGCATTTTGATTGGCTGACAATTTATTCATCACGCCGCCTGCGGCTCCAGGTCTGGAGCAGATTGATCGCAAACAGCATGACAAATGACGCCAGCAGCATCACCACGGCAATGGATGTGGCGCCGGTATAATCATATTGCTCCAGCTTGGTGATGATGATCAGCGGAATAATTTCGGATACGCCGGGCATATTTCCGGCGATGAAAATCACCGAGCCATATTCCCCCAGGGCGCGGGCAAGCGCCATGGCGAAACCGGTCATCAGGGCGGGCGTCAACTCCGGCAATATAACCCTGTAAAAGGTTTGCCAGCGCGTCGCCCCCAGGCTAACCGCCGCCTCTTCATATTCGCGGTTCATGTCTTCCAGAACCGGCTGCACGGTGCGCACCACAAAGGGCAGCCCGATAAACACCAGGGCAATGGTGATGCCTATCGGCGTAAAGGCAATCTTGATGCCCAATGGTTCGAAATACCGCCCAACCCATCCCTGGGGCGCATAGAGCGCGGTCAGGGCAATGCCAGCGACAGCAGTGGGCAATGCAAAGGGCAGATCCACCATCGCGTCCATGATCCGCTTGCCGGGAAATTTATACCGCACCAGAACCCAGGTGACAATCAGACCAAAGAATACGTTAATAAACGCCGCAATGATGGACGCCCCAAAGCTGATGCGATAGGCGCTTATCACGCGCGCCGACGTGACCGTCTTCCAGAATTCGTCAAGGCTGACCCCGGCCGTTGTGATGAACAGCCCCGACAGGGGGATCAGCACGATCAACCCGAGATAGGTAAGCGTAATGCCCAACGTAATGCCAAACCCCGGCAAGACGCTTGGTTCCCTGAATTTTCTCATGCGCGCCAAATTACCCGATATGCAGAAATGCTATTGTGCATAGATCTGATCAAAAACGCCATCGTCAGCAAAATGCATTTGCTGCGCCGCTTTCCACCCGCCCATTCCATCAATACGCAAAAGTTTCAGTCTGGAGAATCGGTCCGCATATTTTTTTGCAATTTCCGGATCGCTCGGGCGGTAATAAAGGCTGGCCACCAGTTCCTGGGCCTCTTTCGAATACAGATATTCCAGATAGGCCTTCGCCACGTCCTGTGTTCCATGTTTGACGGCGTTTTTCTCCACCACGGCGACTGTAGGCTCCGCCAGCATGCTGAGCGAAGGGATCACAATATCAAACTGGCCCTGACCAAATTCGGTTTCGGCAAGATAGGCCTCGTTCTCCCACGCCAGCAATACATCCCCCATGCCGCGCTGCACGAATGTCGTTGTAGAGGCCCGCGCGCCTGCGTCCAGCACCGGCACATTCTTGTATAATTTTGTGATAAAATCTTTCGCCTTGTCTGTGCCGCCATACTTCTCCATGGCGTATCCCCAGGCGGCCATATAACTCCAGCGCGCGGCGCCGGATATTTTCGGATTGGGCGTAATCACCGCAACCCCCTCACGCACCAGATCGTCCCAGTCCATGATCTGCTTGGGGTTGTCCTTGCGCACAAGGAAGACAATCGTGGATGTATAGGGCGAACTATTATTCGGCAGTTTTTGCTGCCAGTCCTCCGGAAGTAACTTCTGGCCTTTCTCTGCTATCGCGTCCACATCGTAAGCCAGCGCCAGCGTGACCACATCGGCAGGCAGCCCGTCGATCACAGATCGCGCCTGCTTGCCTGATCCGCCGTGGGACTGGCGGACCGTGACAGTCTGTCCGGTCTTGTCCTGCCAGTATCTGGCAAACAGGGCATTGTACTTTTCATAGAATTCACGGGTCGGATCATACGAGACATTGAGTATCTGAATGGCGTCCGCCGCCCGCACCGGCGCAGGCAACATAACCATCAAGGCCGCAACAATCCCCACGATGAATTTGTTCATCGATGTGTTCCTTCCCAACCCTATCGAGATTACATGCCTGGCAGGCCAACAATTCTACAATATTTATGTGATATAAAAGCTGATATCCACTTCAAAATGCGGAATTCCGGAAACTACCGCAATTTCAGGAATAATTTCAACACTTCTTCAAACCTGCTGGAACGAATAAGCCAAATAGGCTAACACCTCCGGCTGTAGGATAGGCCCGGAGCGTAAAAACCATATGACAAATCTTGTAATGATCCGCCATGGCCAGAGCCAATGGAATCTGGAAAACCGCTTTACCGGATGGCATGACGTGCCGTTAACCGGGCAGGGCGTGGCCGAGGCGCACAAGGCCGGAAAACTGCTGCGCGACGGCGGTTACAGCTTTGACAGGGCTTATACCTCGGTATTGCAGCGGGCCATCCATACTTTATGGATCGTGCTGGAAGAGATGCATCTGGAGTGGCTGCCGGAAATCAAGGCCTGGGAACTGAACGAGCGCCATTACGGCGCATTGCAGGGCCTGAACAAGGCCGAGACCGCCGCCAAACATGGCGAGGAACAGTTGCATATCTGGCGGCGCAGCTTTGATACGCCGCCGCCGCCGCTGACAGAAGAAGATGAACGCCATCCGAGGTTTGACGCCCGTTACAGGGGTTTGACCCCCGCGC
>JBEBFX010000135.1:0-8824 GCA_040081735.1 Alphaproteobacteria bacterium
TTGCCACTGTTACGCGCCGCCACCGGCGATCAGGTGACCGGGGTTGAACTGCTGCCGCGCAACGGGCTGGAATTTGTGCTGCAACATATTCCCGGCGCGCGCGACCCGATGGCTGAAAAATATCCGTGGTATGTGCTGATTGAAATATCCTCCGGCTACGAATCACTGACGGTTCGCGCCATGCTTGAGGCGGCGCTTGCGGACGCCACGGAAGCGGGGCTGATCAGCGATGTGGTGATCGCGGAAAATTTATCGCAGGCGCAGGCGCTGTGGATGTTGCGCGAAAATTTGCCCGAAGCGCAAAAACATGAAGGCGGCAGCATCAAGCACGATATTTCAGTTCCGGTTTCAGCCATTGCGGAATTCATTGCCCGCGCAAGCGCCGCCGTCACAGCCCGATTGCCCGGCATCCGACCCGTGCCGTTCGGCCATATCGGCGACGGCAACGTGCATTTCAACCTGAGCCAGCCCGTCGGCATGGACGGTGCGGCCTACCTTGCGAGCTGGGATGAATTCAGCGCCATCGTACATGATATTGTGGCCGGTATGGGCGGCAGCATCAGCGCCGAACACGGCCTTGGCTTCATGAAGCGCCAGGAAATCACGCGTTATAAAAGCCCACTTGAGATGGACATGATGCGATCCATCAAACGCGCCCTTGACCCCAAAGGCATCATGAACCCGGGGAAACTGGTTTAACGCCCCTCAAACTTCGGCTTGCGCTTTTCGCGGAATGCGGCGACGGCCTCGATATGATCATGAGTGAAGGACAGGATGCCCATGTGCGACGAGACGCTTTCCAGCGCCTGGAACAGATCGCTGCGCAGTCCGTCATAGACCGCCTTCTTGGTCATGCGTATGGCCAGCGCCGGGCCATTGGCCAGCCGTCCGGCGAATTCATAGGTGTGCGCCATCAGTTGATCATCGGGCAGCACCTTCGAGACAATGCCCAGCCGTTCGGCTTCCTCGGCGCTGAACAGATCGCCGGTCCATAACAGCTCCAGCGCCTTGGTCAGGCCGACCAGACGTGGCAGCAAAAACGCCCCGCCGTCGCCGGGCGCCAGGCCTACGTTCACATAGGATTCCGCAAAGCGCGCGCTGGCGGCGGCAAACCGGATGTCCGCATAGAGCGTCATATCCATGCCCGCCCCGGTCGCTGCGCCATTGACGGCGCAGATATAGGGCTTGTCCAGCGCGCTAACCGCACGCGCCACCGGATGCACACGGGTCAGCAGATATTCCTTGAACTGATTGGGGGTTTCATCCTTGCCCATGGTGGACAGATCGCCGCCCGAACAGAACGCCTTGCCGACGCCCGTCAACACCACCACGGCGACATCGTCGCGCGCCTGCGCTTCGCGCAAACCGGCGGCCCAGCCCAGCAGCATTTCATCGCTGAACGCATTGCGGCTTTCGGGCCGGTTCAGGGTGATGGTGGCGATCTTGTCTTTAACGTCGAACAGAATGTCTGGCATGGCTTACCCTTTATGCTGCGATGATGTTTGGATGACCCTGATTACTGGCGCATAACGGGTAATTGACGTGCTTCTTGCTTACGCGTCAACAATCATCTCAAATCCGCCATAGATCATCCTGGCGCCGTCAAGTGATGCTGGATTGGCGCCTGGGGCATCCGGTTGCATACGCGGGTCCGCCATTATCTTCTGCATGCCCGCATCGCGCACATGACGCGAGGGCCATAATATCCAGGAAAAGACCACTGTTTCGTCCGGCTTGCACTTGACCGCCATTGGAAACGAAGTCTGCACGCCATCCGGCACATCATCGCCCCAACATTCCACCATTTTCAATGCGCCGTATTCTTTGAATATCGGAGCATGCGCTTCGGCGTGTTTGCGATAGGCCTCTTTATTGGCCGTCGGTACGGCCAATACAAATCCGTCAAGATAGGTCATGATGTTTCCTTTCTCAGGTTACGGTCAGTGGTTTTCGACAAGCGATGCAAGCTGTTCGGCATTGAAGTTAAACCAGAGGCAGGGGGTGATTCTTTGCCCGGTGCTCATGATTTATCGCTGACTTTCATCGTTACATTTCACCGGGAACAATCACCATCCAGCTGACACCGAATTTATCCGTGAGCACGCCGAAACAGGACGCAAAGAATGTCTTGCCCAGCGGCATCTGCACCTGGCCACCATCCGCAAGCAACGCGAATGCGCGCCTGGCTTCGGCCTCGTCCGGCACAGAAAGCGAAAGCGAGAAGCCGCCGAATTGGGCACCTTCCTGCATGCCGTCGGACGCCATGATTTCGGTTTCGCCAATGCGGAAGCTGGCGTGCATGATTTTGTTTTCAAAACCCGCCTGCACGACGCCGGGCGGGGGTGGTTCGGGGCTGTCACTGTGGCGCATTAACATGCCTACCTGCGCGCCGAGAGCCGTCCGGTAGAATTCGATCGCCGCTTCGCATTTACCTCCGAAAAACAGATACGGCTGAACGATAAAGCCTGATGAGATGGTGTTTAGGGTGCTCATAATTTCTCCTTTCATGCGGGGTGGGGGAATGGAGCAAATAGACGGGTCAGATGACGCATCGAGGTTCACTTGCCCAGAGCGTATAATATATATGCGCGCGTTCCATTCAATCGTCGCAACAGCCTGCTTCTGCTTGCCCGGCATATTTGTCATGGTGACGCCACCACGCATAGGGCGGCGTTTGCGGCCATCCATCGGGTGAATCCTCCCACGCTTCCTGCCGGCCGAAGGGCGTCAGGTCAAGGTAACTCCAGACCGAGCCAAGCAGTTCGTCCCCCCGTCCGCTGGTGAAATAGGTGCGGTAGACGTTACCGCCGTCCCGCAGGAAAACACTGACGCCAGATTTCTCCTCCGCATCCCGGGTGACGCCGATGTCAACATTGAAATCAGTGCCGAAGGACGAGAACCACGGCGCCGTCCATCCCATGCGCTGCCTGAACCGGTTGAGATTCGCGAATGGCGCGCGTGACATCAGCACGAGCGAGGTATCGCGCGCGTGCAGATGCGCAAGATGGCCGATATTGTCCGCCCCCATCGAGCATCCCTTGCATCCTTCGTCCCACGCGGGGTCAAACATGAAGTGCATCATGATAAGTTGCCGGCGTCCCTCGAACAGATCCAGCAGCCGTGCAGCGCCATTTGCGCCCTCGAAGATATAGTTTTTGCCGATCTTCACCATCGGCAGGCGGCGGCGTTCGGCGGCCAGCGCATCGCGTGCACGGGTAGCGGTCTTTTCTTTGACTAACAATTCATCCCGCGCCATTTGCCATTCCACCTGTGGCACGATTCTGGGAAGATATTTTTCATGCTCATTCATTGGGTCTTCTCCTATGGTGAATAATTACCCCATTACTGTTTCATTTTTGTGCCGGGCGAACAGCAGTTCCAGAAAGCTCCGCAAATGTGAGAGGGATTTGCGCGCCATGCCGGGGTCTTGTTTCGCCTTTGCAAAAATGAAAGCGCCCTGCAAAACCGACTGCATAAAAAAGCCAACACTCTCGGCGCTGAACGGGGCGTCTGGCGCATAGAGTTGTTTTGCGGCCTCAATATCGCGCGTGAGTTCCGCTATGTGGGAAGACAGACCAGTGTCGCAGGCAGTGCGAATGTCAGGGTGCGTCGCGTAGATTTCCTGAACCATGGTGCCCAGCAGACAGGTGTATTCGGGCAGATCTCCAGTCAGGAGTGAAATGCGGAAATCCACATAGCCCAGCAGACGTTGCAGCGGATCAGCCGCCTGGTGGTACGGGGCTGCTGCGAACAAGCCCTCCGCCCCCTGAGAGAAGTGATCTGCTGCGGCAACCCCAAGCTCATCCTTGCTTTTGAAGTGATGAAAGAAGCTGCCCTTGGTGACGCCCGCCGCATGGCAGATGTCCTCCAGCGTTGCGGCCACATAACCCTTGGCCCGAATAACATGCATCGCCGCGTCGAGCAGTCTGGTTTTAGATTGATGGTGCAATTGCGTTGTCATGGCCATTCCCTTATACCAACCAGACGGTATCATACCGTCTGGTTGGTACTTGTCAAAGGAATAATTTACCTCTCCGCCCCAGGCCAAATTTATTTTTGGATTTCCGGTAAATTTAAGGGGGTTGACCCTGTACCCGGTTCAGGGTCAGCTAGCGCACTGAATAATTTTGGAGCTGCACATGAGTACTAATCTGCCATTACAGGGAATTACCGTGATCGAGCTTGGCAGCAGCCTGGCGGCGCCCTTTGCGGCGCTGATCCTGGGTGAAATGGGGGCCGAGGTGATAAAGGTTGAGCACCCGCAGGGCGGTGACGCGGCGCGCACCTGGGGGCCCAACGGTGATCACGGTTTTTCCAGGATGTTCGAGACGTTCAACCGCAACAAAAAATCGATCACCGTCGATTTTACCAGCAAGGCCGAGCTGGCCCGCCTGCGCCAGTTGATTCTGGATCGCGCCGATGTGGTGTTGCAGAACCTGCGTCCTGGCGTGGTTGAGGAACTGGGCCTTAACGGCGAGGTGCTGACGCCGCAAAAGCCTGGGCTGATATACTGCAATCTGGGTGCATTTGGCGGCTCGGGCGAAATGTCCCTACTGCCGGGGTATGATCCTTTGATGCAGGCCTTTACAGGAATGTGTCATGTGACCGGCCCGGAAAATGGCGAGCCGTGCCGGGTAGGGGTTCCGATAGTGGACATGGGCACCGGCATGTGGGCGGCGATGGGCATCCTCACAAAACTGCTGGCGCGCAAGGACGACGGCAAGGGCGGACAGGTGGATGTGGCGCTGTATGAAACCGCCATGACCTGGATGGCCATGCCGATGGCGAATGTAATGGCGACGGGAAAATCACCGGGGCGTTATGGCTTGCGCGGTCCCGGCGGAATCGCGCCCAATCGCGGCTTTACGGCGCAGGATGGCGTCCTCATTATCACGGTCGGCACCAACGGGCAGTTCCGTAAACTTTGCGCCATGCTGGGCCATCCCGAATGGGCGGACGATGAACGCTTTGGAACGCCGATGCTGCGTTCGCGCCACGAACTGGCGCTGAGCCAGCTGATCGGGGATGTGATTGGAACACGCCCCCGCGCGCACTGGATGGCGGAGCTGGAAAAGATCGCCGTCCCCCACGCGCCCGTCCACACACCGCTGGAAGCCTTCAATCATCCACAAACCCAGGCCAGCGGTCTGGTGCAGCAGGGGGTTGATGGCGCAACAGCGCAGATTGCATTGCCGCTCAAGTTTGATCATGCGCGCCTGCCCTACCGCCACCGCGCCCCCAAACTGGGCGAGCATAATGATCTGCTGAAATAGCTGCATTCGAGCGCGCTTGACGAGCCTGTTACGTCGAGAGCATGCTGCACCCTCAGAAAAATAAGGGTCTGGTAAGGACCCCGTGAGGATAACAGGAAGGGGGTCGCGATGGCGCACCGTCATGTTCTCGATGGCTACAAGGTTATCGACTTTACCCATGCCGTGGCCGGCCCCAGCGGCACGCGGATCATGGCCGAAATGGGCGCCGAGGTTATCAAGGTGGAATTCGCGCCGAACGGCGATCTGACCCGCACGATGCCGTGGATCCAGAATGGGCGCAGCGGGTACTTCCTGCAACAGAACCGGGGCAAGAAATCGCTCTGTCTCAATCCCAAGACCCCTGAAGGTCTGGACATCCTCAAGCAGTTGATCAGTTCGGCGGATGTGTTCATGGAGAACTATTCCCCCGGCGCCATTGCCCGCATGGGGCTGGGCTGGGATGTGGTGCATGCGCTCAATCCCCGGCTGGTGATGTGCTCGGTCTCGGCATTCGGGCAAACCGGCCCGCTTAGCCACCTTCCGGGCTATGATTATATCGCCGCCGCCTATACGGGCATTCTGGATAATATCGGCTATCCCGACGGGCCGCCTTTGCTCACGGGCATGGCGATGGGGGATGTCAGCACCGGGGTTAACGCTTATGCCGCCGTCGTAACGGCATTGCTGGACCGGGTGCGCAGCAATGAAGGTCAATATCTGGATATTTCTCTGCTGGACACATATTTCCATATGCACGAGCTCAATGTGCAGGCCTACACGGGAAGCCAAGGCGCGTTTGAGTCAACCCGATTTGGCCATCTGCACGCAACAGTGGCGCCTATTGGCGTTTTCAAAGGGCGCGACAAATATATGTTTATTTTGGCGGTTCCCAAGGACTGGCCGATGTTCTGCAAGGTGATTTCGCGTGAAGATCTGATCGAACATCCTGATTACGCCACACTGGAGTCACGCGCCCAAAACCGCTATGTGCTGGCGGATATCATTCAGGACTGGTGCGCCGCCCAGCCGGACGATGAAACCATCATCAGCAAATTCCGCGAGGCGCGTTTGCCGGTCGCCCCGATCCTGTCGGTGCGTGAGGCTTTGGCGGAACCGCATCTGGTCGCGCGTGAAGTGGCGCCTCATCACGATGATCGCGGGCTTGGCAACTGGCAATTTCCGCGGGTGCCGATACGCCTTTCCAAATATCCGGAACCGCTGGAATTGGAGGCGCCGTTTCTTGGAGAACATAATGCCTATGTTCTGGAAAAGCATCTTGGTTACGGGGCTGCAAGAATCGCTGAACTGCAAAAGTCAGGCGTGCTGCATGCGCAGCCGCTTCCATGAGCGATGAAGGCGGCGCAATAACAGCCATCACTGCTTGACGACGTTATCCCCTTCGCGCATGCTGGCGTCAATAATCAGCGCGATCCTGCAAGCATCGCCGCAGGGAAACTGACAGGGGACGCAGAATGGCGCAGCGCCGGATTCTTGATGGCTACAAGATAGTCGACTTCACGCAGGTGCTGGCGGGGCCAAGCTGCACCCGCGCCATGGCGGAACTGGGCGCCGAGGTCATCAAGCTGGAAATTGCGCCGGGCGGCGATATGACCCGTAACCTGCCATGGTTCCGCAATGGACGCAGCGCCTATTTCATTCAGCAGAACCGGGGCAAGCAATCGCTGTGCCTCAATCCCAAGACGCCCGAAGGTCTGCACATCATCAAGGAACTGATCAAAGGCGCGGACGTATTCATTGAATCATTCGCGCCGGGCGCGGTTGGCCGCATGGGCCTGGACTGGGATGTGGTGCGCACGATTAACCCCAGGGTCGTGATGTGTTCGATTTCGGCATTCGGGCAAACCGGTCCGCTCAGCCATTTGCCCGGCTATGATTACATTGCCGCAGCCTATGCGGGCATTCTGGATAATATCGGGCATGCCGACGGGCCGCCGTTGCTGGCCGGGATGGCGATCGGCGATGTCAGCACCGGGGCCAATGCGTTCGGGACCATTATGGCGGCGCTGCTCGACCGGTCGCGCACCAACGAAGGCCAGCATCTGGATATCTCGCTGCTCGACACCTATTTCCATATGCACGAGGTCAATGTGCAGTTTTATTCCGGTTCCGAAGGCGCCGTTTCGCCCACCCGGTTTGGCCATCTGCATTCGGCGATTTTCCCGATCGGTGTTTTCAGGGGCCCTACCGGGTATGTGTTCCTGTTGTGCACGCCCGCCACCTGGCCGGTGTTCTGCAAGGTGATCGAACGTGAAGATCTGATCGCGCATCCCCTGTACGCCACGGTGCCGCTGCGCGCCGAAAACCGTTTCAAGCTCGCTGAAGAAATTCAGGCCTGGTGCGATAAACAGCCCAGCGATGAAGCCATCGTCAAAAAATTTCAGGATGCGCATTTGCCGGTTGCCCCGATCCTGAGCGTGCCGCAAGCGATGGCGCATCCGCATCTGATCGAACGCCAGGTGGTGCGCACCATTCATGACCGGGGCTTTGGCGAATTGCAAATTCCCGGCGTCCCGCAGCGCTATTCAAAATATCCTGACCGGCTGGAGTTGCAGGCCCCCTATCTGGGCGAACATAATGCCCAGGTGCTGGGCAAACATCTGGGCTATAACGCTGACCGGATCAAGGCGTTGCAGGATGCGGGCGTTCTGTATGCGGAACCCATTCCCGCGGCGGCGCAATAATCACACTTAACACGAGGAAGAAGAAAATGGCTGGAGACATGGAAGGCAAGGTTGCTCTGATCACTGGCGCCGGTTCGGGCATCGGGCGTGAATCGGCGCTGGTATTTGCACGCGAAGGCGCCAAGGTGATGGTGGCCGACATTAATGAAAAAGGCGGCGAGGAAACCGTGGGACTGGTGAAACAGATGGGCGGCGCCGCCAGCTTCGTGCGCTGCGACGTGACCAAAGGGCCGCAAGTCGAGGCCATGGTCAAGGCCACGGTCGATGCCTATGGCCGCCTCGACGTGGCGTTCAATAATGCTGGCGTTGAGGGCGACACCGGCGCCACCATCATCAGCTGCACCGAAGAAAATTTCGATCTCAACATCGCCGTCAATCTGAAAGGCGTGTGGTGGTGCATGAAATATGAGATCGAGCAGTTCCTGCGCCAGGATTCGGCGGGCGCCATCGTTAACACCTCATCGCTGGCGGGCATCGTCGGCGTGCCGCGCGGCAATGCCTATGTCGCCGCCAAGCATGGCGTCATCGGCCTGACCAAAACCGGCGCGCTGGAATATGCGCGTAAAAATATCCGCGTCAATGCGGTCTGTCCTGGCGCCATCGAAACGCCGATGCTGAACCGCATCGTCCGCGGCACGGAAAAGGGCTATGAGGCCATGCGCCGCATGGAGCCGGTCGGGCGCCTCGGCAAACCCTCTGAAATCGCCGAAGCCGCCATGTGGCTATGCTCCGACCGTGCATCCTTTGTCACGGGTCTGGCCATGTCCGTGGACGGCGGCAGCTTCGCGCGCTAGAGAAATTTGCGATCAAGTTGATACGCTTGCGTATTATTTCTCCACTCCCCGCCCCCATCCCCTCCCCTTGATGGAG
>JBEBFX010000290.1:0-2262 GCA_040081735.1 Alphaproteobacteria bacterium
TATAAGAGACAGGCGCCAAAGTGCGGCCTGTTCCAGAATCCCGTCATGATCTTCCATTATACAGCCCTTAATTCATTGCGGAACTTTTCAACGCCAAACCCGGTTTGCGGGCGGCTCAGCGCATCCGCCAGCACCATCAGACTATCAAGATTATGCGCCGCGCGAAACTCATCAACATGTGGCAGCATCGCCCGCACCCCCATTGATTTGGGGGCGAAGGCGTCATAGCGCAAGAGCGGATTAAGCCAGATCAAACGGCGGCAGCTTTTATGCAGCCGCTCGATTTCCGGACGAATGCCTTCAGCGGCGTCCCGGTCCAGCCCATCGGATATCAGAATGACAACCGGCCCCTGGCTCATTACCCGCCGCGACCAGCGCACATTGAATTCGCGCAGGCAGTACCCGATGCGCGTGCCGCCATCCCAGTCAGCCACCATTTCAGTTATGCGCCGCATCGCCTCGTCCACGTCGCGTTCGCGCAACAGGTGCGAGATATTGGTCAGCCGGGTGCCGAACACGAAACTGTACACCCGGTCCTGCGCATTGGTGATCGCATGCATGAAATGCAGCAGCATACGGCTATAGCGGCTCATGGAACCGGAAATATCGCATAACAGCACCAGCGGCGGATGGCGGCGGCGGGGCTGTTTATATTGAAGCTGAATCACGCCGCCGTGACGCAGGCTTTGCCGCAGGGTGGCCCGCATGTCCACCCGGTCACCGTATGAACCCGGCCGGAAACGCCGGGTCCGGATATTCTGGATGGGCAGGCGCAGTTTGCGGATCGCCGCTCTTGCCTCATCCAGTTCCGCCAGGCTCATCTGATCAAAATCTTTTTTGCGCAATTTCTCCTGATCGGAAAAGGTCAGGGCCGCATCGAATTCCATTTCCGGTTCCCCGGCCTGCGGCTGATCACCGGTTTGCGGCAGCATCGCCTCCGCAAGCCGCCGCGCGGTTTTTTCCTCCTGAGGCGGGACTGGCGCGCTGATGGAAGGCAGCATCAGCGCCATAGCCTTTTTCAGCAGATCCGGATCGCGCCAGAACAGGTGAAACGCCTGATCAAACAGGGGCTGGTCAGTGTGTTTCGACACGAACACCGCATGCAGCGCCCAGTAAAAATCATCGCGCCGTTGCAGGCCCGCCGCCTCAACCGCTGTCACTGCGTCCAGCATCCGGTCAGACCCAACCGCCATGCCGCTGGCGCGCAGCAGCCGCGCAAAATGCAGGATATTGGTGGCGAGTTTAGCCTCGGGTTGCATCGGGCTAAGCCGAAACGGTTTGTGAACGGATTTGCTCCAGAATTCTGCCTGCTTCGCCGCCGTGAATACGCGCAATATCGTCCTGATATTTCAGCAGCACGCCCAGCGTGTCATTCACGGTTTGCGGGTCCAGCGCAATTTTATCCAGCGCCGTCAGCGCGCTGGCCCAGTCAATGGATTCCGCCACGCCGGGTGACTTGAACAGATCGCGCTTGCGCAACTCCTGCACGAAGCCAACCACTTCGGCGGACAGCCGGGCATTCGCGCCGGGCGCCCTGGCGTGCAGGATTTCCAGTTCCCGCGCCGCATCCGGATAATCAATCCAGTGATACAGGCAGCGGCGTTTCAGCGCGTCATGAATTTCCCGGGTGCGGTTCGACGTCAAAATAACAATCGGCGGGTGTTGGGCGCGCACCGTGCCAATTTCCGGCACCGAAACCTGATAATCCGACAGGACCTCCAGCAGATAGGCCTCGAACGGCTCATCAGCCCGGTCGATTTCGTCAATCAGCAGCACCGGCGGCCCGGCAATGTCCGGCTCCAGCGCCTGCAAAATAGGGCGCTTGATCATGAATCGTTCGGAAAATATATCGGTCCCCAGCGCCCGGCGGTCCTGCACCCCTTCGGCCTCGGCCAGACGGATTTCGATCATCTGCGCCGCATAGTTCCATTCATAGACGGCGCTGGCCGTATCCAGCCCCTCATAGCATTGCAGCCGCAACAGCCGCCGCCCCAGGGCCGACGCCAGCACCTTGGCGATCTCGGTCTTGCCGACGCCCGCTTCGCCCTCCAGGAACAGCGGCCGCCCCAGTTTAAGCGCCAGAAACAGCACCGTCGCCAGCGGCCGGCCGGCAATATAGCCGTCCGAGCGAAGTAATTTCAGGGTTTCATCGATTGAGGCAGGAACAGATTGTGTCATGGCGCCAGAATAAGCCATCGCGCGCGCTTCGGATAGATATCCTTTTTCTGCCCGCGGCATCTTGCCTGCACCGGCCCCGGCGCG
>JBEBFX010000136.1:0-8782 GCA_040081735.1 Alphaproteobacteria bacterium
CATGCGGTGGTGGCGGGCGGCGGGCTTGCGGTGACCGGCGCCACGCGGCTGGCGTCTTATGCGGCGCTGCGCATCGGGGCGGGGCTGGTGACGGTGGCCGCACCCCCGGAAGCATTCGCAACCTATGCCGCCAGCCTGACCGCAGTGATGAACCGCAAGGTTGATGGGGCGGCCGGGCTGGACGCCATGCTGGCTGACAGGCGTCTGAATGCAGTCCTGCTCGGTCCCGGTCTGGGGGTTGGGGCCGAAACCCGCGACAAGGTGGCCGTAGCGCTGGAGCATGGAAGGCGGGTCGTTCTGGATGCGGATGCGCTGACGTCGTATGCGGATAATCCCGAGCAATTATTTAATCTGATAAACGAGGATTGCGTTCTAACCCCCCATGAAGGTGAGTTTTTCAGACTGTTTCCTGACCTGACAGCGGGCGCCTCCGGCATGGATAAACTGGCGCGCGCCCGTTGCGCCGCTGAACGATCCGGGGCAGTCATTGTGCTCAAGGGCGCCGATACGGTTATCGCCGCGCCTGACGGCAGGGCCGCCATCAACGAAAACGCGCCGCCCTGGCTGGCGACGGCAGGTTCCGGTGATGTGCTGGCGGGCTTTGTACTGGGCCTGCTGGCGCAGGGCATGCCGGCGTTCGAGGCCGCCTGCGCCGCCGTGTGGTGCCACGGCGCCTGCGGCAATGAAGTGGGGCGCGGATTGATTGCCGAGGATCTGGCTCCCGCCATGCCGGAGGTTTTCCGGCGGCTTGTGGCGCTTATCGAATCGTGATCAGGTAATGAGCACCCAGTTACTCTTCTTGCAGAATGCCGGGTATATCCCGCGCGGCGTGAAGAATGCGAAGGATCAGCGGCGGAACCGGCTCTGGCGTATAGACGATCACATAGGGAAATCCGGTCAGACTGATAAATCGATAGGGAGGGTTGGCAAGATCGGGGCGATGCGGGCCGATCATTGGGTGGGCGATAATGTTTTCGGCGGCGCGGGCGACTGCGTTACGTAATTCTCTTGCGGCAGCCGGGTTATCATTCGCGATCCATCTGACTGCGGCAAGCAGATCCCGCCGCGCGCCGGGCGAAAGAACTGCGGCCTTCACCGGGTTGGGTCATCAATGATGCGATCGGCCTCGTCCAGAACCATCTCGAGTGTGTGGCTGCCATCGCGGACCGCCTCTGCCTCTGCTTCCCGTAGCATGGCGAGAAAATGCCGCCGGCGTTCTTCGGCATCCTGTAACAGGCGAAGGGCCGAACGCACAACCTCGCTCATATTATTGTAACGTCCTGCCTCAACACATTCACGGGCAAACCGTTCCAGTTCCGGCGTTAGATGCACATTGGTCGCCATGACCGCCTCCCATGTCAAACATTGACATAGGCTATCATATGCATTCAGGCTCCTCAAGACAGCAATCCAGTCATAAGGGCCACCCAATGCTTGTGAAAGAGTATTATATGCTATAGAGGCGCGCATCCGGCGGACGTGGTGGAACTGGTAGACACGCCAGATTTAGGTTCTGGTGGCGCAAGCCGTGGGGGTTCGAGTCCCTTCGTCCGCACCACGCCTCGCCCTTATAGGCTATGCGTGGCGCAGCCATGTCAGGACCTTTGGGCCGAAGCCGTGCCCTGCGTGACAAAAGAGCGCGGGCGCGCGCGGGCATAGTGTAAGTTTACTTCACCCAATTCCCGCCGCCCAAACCCTTTGCTTGCAGCGGGGAAATAACCGGGGTATGCCTCTTGTGAGGGCGCGGCCATCCAGGTTTGCCCTGCCGCTACGTGCTAACATTTTAACCGATTTTCTTAACTGGAACTGTCCATGCAAATTACGCAAACGAGCGCCGAAGGCCTGAAGCACGCTTTCACCATTGTTGTTGAGGCCAAGACGCTGGCCGAGCGCACAGACGCGCGTCTGCTGCAACTCAAGGAAACCGTGCAAATCAAGGGCTTCCGCCGTGGCAAGGTGCCGGTATCCCTGCTCAAACAGCTCTATGGCGAAGGCCTGCGCGGCGAAGTGATGCAGGCCGCCGTCGAGGAAGCGACCCAGAGCGCATTGAAAGAGCACGATCTGAAGCCCGCGATGCAGCCTAAAATTGAGCTGGTTAAGTTCGAGGACAATTCGGATCTGGAATATACCCTGGAAGTAGAGGTTTTGCCGGTAATTGAACCGATGGATTTCACGACCCTGAAACTGGATCGTCCGGTGACCGAGGTGAAGCCGGATGAGGCAAGCGAAGCCATTCAGAAGCTGGCCGAACAGCAGCGCGCCTATAATGACAAGGATGATGACGCCGCCGCCGAGGCTGGGGATGTGGCCGTTATCGATTATGATGGCAGGATCGGCGATGTGCCGTTTGATGGCGGCAAGTCGGAGAATGTCAGTGTCCAGATTGGCCAGAAAATGTTTATCCCGGGCTTTGAGGAACAGCTGATCGGCGCCAGGAAAGGCGACGCCAAACAGATCAGGGTCACTTTTCCGGCAGAATATGGCGCAACCCACCTGGCCGGTAAGGAGGCTGTTTTCGAGGTGAAGGTGCACCAGATACGCGCGCCGGAAGCTGTCGTCATTGACGACGGCTTTGCCGAAAAGCTGGGCATGGAAAATCTTGAAAAGCTGCGCGAGGCCATGCAGGAACGTATTGCCACGGATTATAAATCGATCAGCAAGTCGCGGCTCAAGCGTCATCTGCTGGATGCGCTTGATAAGGCGCATGTGTTTGAAGTGCCCCCCGGGCTGCTGGCGGCGGAAGAACAGCAAATCTGGCAACAGTTCAATCAGGAGCTTCAAAGGCGTGGACAAACCCTTGAAACTCAGGAAAAATCTGAAGAAGAATTACGTGTCGAATATCGCGTCATAGCGGACCGCAGGGTGCGGCTGGGTTTATTGCTGGCAGAAATCGGTCAGCGCAATACGATTACGGTTTCCGAGGATGCGATGCGTGAAGCGCTGTTTCGTCAGGCTTCGCAGTTTCCTGGACAGGAAAAGATGCTGTTTGAATATTATCAGAAAAATCCCCAGGCGCTGGCCGCGCTGCGCGCGCCGCTTTACGAGGACAAAGTCGTCGACTTTATTCTTGAACTGGCCCAGATAACGGATATTCCGGTCAGCAGGGAAGAATTGTTCAAGGAACCGGAAGACGATTAACCGACTTTAACACTGCAACAACTGCTCATTTTCCCAGGCCAAGCTCAGGACACCAGAACCATGCGAGATCCAGTTGACACCTATATGAACCTTGTTCCCATGGTCGTGGAGCAAACCAGCCGCGGCGAACGCGCTTACGATATTTTTTCGCGGCTGCTGCGCGAACGGATAATTTTTATTACCGGTCCTATCGAAGATCATATGGCCACTCTGGTCACGGCCCAGCTGCTGTTTCTGGAAGCGGAAAATCCGAAAAAAGAGATTTTCATGTATATCAATTCGCCGGGCGGCGTGGTCACGTCTGGGCTGGGCATCTATGACACGATGCAATATATCCGCCCGTCCGTCTCGACCCTGTGCGTAGGCCAGGCCGCTTCCATGGGATCGCTTTTGCTGGCGGCGGGGGAAAAGGACGCCCGCTTCGCGTTGCCAAACGCGCGGATAATGTTGCACCAGCCCTCCGGCGGTTTCCAGGGGCAGGCGACGGACATTTTGCTGCACGCGGAGGAAATCCGGGCCCTGAAGCACAGACTTAATCAGATTTACGCCAGGCACACGGGCCAGGCAGTCGAGGTGGTGGAGAAGGCGCTGGAGCGGGACAATTTTATGACGGCGGAAATGGCCAGGGATTTTGGGGTGATAGACAGGATAGTTGAGAAACGCCCGGCCCCGGAAGAGGTTGCGTAGGGGGAGGTAAATCCCCATATTAATGAAATCTTGAAATTATAGGGGCTATCATGCTCGAATACATATGCGGTGCGCCAGAATCGAGCGCCAGCTTGGTAAAGGCGGATCGCAAAGGGCGCCCAGGGTCTCATTCTCGGGAGGGACTTTGGGGAAATCAGGGAAATGCATTCCTCCGGACGCGCAATGCATCGGGTGCGAATCATATTAGCAGACGGAGTTTCTAGATGAGCAAGGTCAGCGGCGGCAGCGGCGGCGATTCGAAAAATACGCTCTATTGCTCTTTCTGCGGCAAGAGCCAGCATGAGGTCCGCAAGCTGATTGCGGGCCCAACGGTATTCATCTGCGATGAATGCGTTGAACTGTGCATGGATATCATCCGTGAGGAAACCAAAACTTCGCTGGTGAAATCGCGGGCCGGTGTCCCAACCCCCAAGGAAATCCGCAAGACCCTGGATGATTATGTGATCGGACAGGATTACGCAAAACGGGTGTTGTCGGTGGCGGTGCACAATCACTACAAGCGGCTTAACCAGCAGCTGAAAAGCGGTGATGTCGAAATCGCCAAGTCAAATATTCTCCTGATTGGCCCGACCGGCTGCGGCAAGACGCTGCTGGCGCAAACCCTCGCCCGCATTCTTGACGTGCCGTTCACCATGGCCGATGCGACGACGCTGACCGAAGCCGGTTATGTCGGCGAAGATGTCGAGAACATCATTCTTAAATTGCTCCAGTCCGCGGATTACAATGTCGAGAAGGCGCAGCGCGGGATTGTTTACATCGACGAAGTCGACAAGATCAGCCGCAAGTCGGATAACCCGTCCATCACCCGTGACGTTTCCGGCGAAGGCGTGCAGCAGGCGCTTTTGAAACTTATGGAAGGCACTGTCGCCAGCGTTCCGCCCCAGGGCGGCCGCAAGCATCCCCAGCAGGAATTTTTGCAGGTGGATACGACCAATATTCTGTTCATCTGCGGCGGCGCGTTCTCGGGGCTGGAACGGATCATTTCGGCGCGCGGTCAGGGGTCATCGATTGGTTTTGGCGCCAACGTCAAATCTCCGGATGACCGGCGCACCGGCGAAATTCTCAAAATGCTTGAACCTGAAGATCTGCTGGCCTTTGGCCTGATCCCTGAATTTGTCGGCCGGTTGCCGGTACTGGCGACGCTGACCGATCTGGATGAGGCCGCGCTCATAGATATTCTGAGCAAGCCGAAGAATGCGCTTGCCAAACAATTCCAGCGTCTGTTTGACATGGAAAATATCAAACTGACATTTTCGGATGAAGCATTGAAGGCGATCGCCAAGAAAGCCATCACGCGCAAAACCGGCGCGCGCGGCCTGCGTTCCATTCTGGAATCAATTCTGCTCGACACGATGTACGAATTGCCCAGCTTTGAATCCGTCGAAGAAGTGGTCATCAGCGGCGAGGTTGTCGATGGCAAGGCGAGCCCGCTTTATATCTATTCCGACAGGGACCGCCGGGAAGATGCTGGCGCATCGGCTTAACGCCGCGCCGGCGTGACACGGAATTTCAGGATCTGTCCCAGCGCCGATGTTTCTTTCAAACCGGCCTTGAATCCCGGTTTGGTTAAACCCACGTTAACATTACACTCCGCGCCGGATGGCCGGGCGGATCTGTGCGCGCCGGTGGTTTTGGCTTATGCGGAACTGCTGGCGCGACGCAATCATTAGGGGATTTCCATGGAAGAATCGAAAAAGTCCGAACAGCCCAACATCCTGCCGGTTCTGCCATTAAGGGACATTGTGGTGTTTCCGCATATGGTGGTGCCGTTGTTTGTCGGGCGTGAAAAATCCGTACGCGCGCTTGAAGATATGATGCAGACGGATAAACAGATCATGCTTGTGGCGCAGCGTGACGCGACAAATGATGATCCGTCCAAGGATGATGTTTATCAGGTCGGAACCATCGCAACCGTAATGCAGCTGCTGAAGCTGCCGGACAAGACCGTCAAGGTTTTGGTCGAAGGCGTATCGCGCGCGCGCATCAAGCGGTTTACCGATAATCCCGATTTCATTCAGGCCGAAGTTGAAATTATTGCCGACACCCAGGAAGAAACCCCGGAGACCGAGGCTCTGGCCCGTTCGGTAACGTCGCTATTCGATCAGTATGTGAAGCTTGGTAAGAAACTGCCGCAGGATGTTCTGGTGTCCGTCGAACAGATTGAGGGTGCGGCGAAGCTTGCCGATTCCATTGCGTCCCATGTTGCCGTCAAAATTCCTGAAAAGCAGGAACTGCTGGAGATGTTCGACACTGGGGCGCGGCTGGAAAAACTGCTATCGATGATGGAAGGCGAGATCAGCGTTCTGCAGGTCGAGAAGAAAATTCGCGGCCGCGTCAAACGGCAAATGGAAAAAACCCAGCGCGAATTTTATCTGAACGAACAGATGAAGGCGATACAGAAGGAACTGGGCGAAGGCGAAAACGGCAAGGATGATATCGGCGAGCTCGAGACAAAAATTCGCAGTATCAAACTCAGCAAGGAAGCCAGTGAAAAGGCCGAGGGCGAATTAAAGAAGCTTCGCAATATGAGCCCGATGTCGGCCGAAGCGACGGTGGTCCGCAATTATCTCGACTGGCTGCTGTCGATCCCCTGGAACAAGCGCAAGCGCGTTAACATTGATCTGGCCCGCGCGGAAGCCATTCTTGACGCCGATCATTACGGTCTGGAAAAGGTGAAGGAACGTATCCTCGAATATCTGGCCGTGCAAAAGCGCACCAGCAAACTGAAAGGCCCGATCCTGTGCCTGGTCGGACCGCCGGGCGTGGGCAAAACTTCGCTTGGTAAATCGATCGCGCGCGCGACGGGGCGTGAATTTATCCGGATGTCCCTGGGGGGCGTGCGCGACGAGGCGGAAATTCGCGGGCATCGCCGCACCTATATCGGCTCCATGCCGGGCAAGGTCATACAGAGCCTGCGCAAGGCGAAGCATTCCAATCCGTTTTTCCTGCTTGATGAAGTCGACAAGATGGGCTCCGATTTCCGCGGTGATCCCTCCTCGGCCCTGCTGGAGGTTCTGGATCCCGAACAGAACAGCACGTTCTCGGATCATTACTTGGAAGTGGATTATGATCTGTCGGATGTCATGTTCGTTACCACGGCGAACAGCCTGCGCATGCCGGAACCGCTACTGGACCGGATGGAAATCATCCGTATTCCTGGTTACACCGAAGATGAGAAAGTTGAGATCGCCAAGCGGCATCTGGTGGCCAAGCAGCGCGAAGCCCATGGCCTGAAACCGGAAGAGTTCAGTATATCGGATGCCGGCATCCGGCATCTCATCCGCTATTACTCCCGTGAAGCCGGCGTGCGAAATCTGGAGCGCGATCTGGCCAATCTGGCCCGCAAGGCGGTCCGCGAACTGGTGTCCAACAAGGCCATCAAGCACATTGAGATGACAGAAGAGCTGATCGAAAAATATGCTGGGGTCCGGCGTTACCGTTATGGCGAGGCCGAGGCGGAAGATCAGGTCGGGGTTGTTACCGGCCTTGCCTGGACAGAGGTTGGCGGTGAATTGCTGAACATCGAGTCGGTGATGCTGCCTGGCAAAGGGCGCATGACGACAACCGGCAAACTGGGCGATGTGATGAAGGAATCGATCGAGGCGGCGTCATCTTACGTGCGCTCGCGGGCGGCGGAGTTTGGCATAAAACCGTCCCTGTTCGAAAAGAAGGATATCCACGTTCATGTGCCGGAAGGCGCCACGCCCAAGGACGGGCCGTCTGCGGGCGTTGCCATGGTGACCTCGATCGTATCGGTGCTGACCTCCAATCCGGTTCGCCGCGACGTTGCGATGACGGGCGAGATCACCCTGCGCGGGCGGGTATTGCCGATTGGCGGTTTGAAGGAAAAACTCCTGGCGGCTTTGCGGGGGGGCATTAAAACGGTGTTGATACCTTCCGATAACGTCAAGGATCTGGCGGATATACCGGACAATGTCAAAAAGGATCTGGAAATCATCCCTATGGTGGTGCTGGACGATGTGCTGAGGCATGCGCTGGTCAGGCCGCTCACGCCCATTGAATGGGATGAGGAAAAGGAAATGGCCGCCGCAAATGAGGCGCGAAGGAATTCAACCGATGAGCTGCGCGCGCATTAATATGGCGCGCCTGCTGACTTTATAAGGCCCGAAGATTTCACGCATCGGGCCTGGCGGTTGCGGTTATCAGGGATTATTCTGGCCGGCCATGGTGACATGGCCGGTTTTTCTTTGACGAATCTGCGCGATCAACGCATTCTGCCACTGCCAGCCGGCCTGTAAAAGCTCAAAAATCTGGGAAAAAGCGCCTTTATTTCTTTGACGGGGTTGGAGAACAAAGGCAATGTTCATCTGTAATTTTTGGCGGCGTTGGCTGAGTCAGTCAGATGCGCTGAGCCGGACTGAAACCTGACTAGACCTGCAACTAAATAATGAGGGGCCCTCGTGAACAAGAATGATCTGATTGCAGCCGTGGCTGAGGATGTTGATATCACCAAGGCAGATGCCGCGCGGGCGGTGGATTCGATTTTGGAGATCGTCACCAAAAGCCTGAAGAAAGGTGGCGAAGTGCGGCTTGTCGGATTTGGAACCTTCTCCGTTGTGAAACGGAAGGCGTCCGAAGGCCGCAATCCCCGCACCGGCGAGGCGATTAAAATTCCCGCAAGCAAGCAGCCCAAGTTCAAGGCCGGCAAGGCCCTTAAGGATGCCGTCAACTGATCCTGCGGCCATTCCGGCATCCGGTTTGCCAATTTTTTTTGCAGATCAGGGTGCATTTGTAGAATTTGACCGCCTGGCTGTAACCTGTGGCCGGGCGGTTTGTTTTTTTTGATCTCATTCGTGCAATAACATATCTGCGGGCGGTTAGCTCAGTTGGTAGAGCATCTCGTTTACACCGAGAGGGTCGGCAGTTCGAGCCTGTCACCGCCCACCACCCTTCGCCCTGCGGGCTACGTGCATGA
>JBEBFX010000013.1:0-30910 GCA_040081735.1 Alphaproteobacteria bacterium
CACCGTGACGGCGCAGTTCCCTGTTGGATTTTTCATCCTTGCCATGGGGTACATCCTGCAGCGGCAGATTGGGAATTTCACCCAGAGCCGTATCCAGTTCCACCTGAATTTCCCGCTCGCGCGCCTCACCGTCCTGCAAACGCTGCTTGAGGTCGGCCACGGCGTCAATCAGCACCTGCGCCCCGGCGTCATCGCCCTTTGCCTTGGCCGCCCCTATCTGCCTGGAGGCGTCATTGCGCGCCTTCTGCAATTCCTGAAGTTGCGTAACGAACGCCCTGCGCGCGGCATCCATCCCCAATATTTCCCCGGACATCGCGGCCAGCCCGCGCGACTGCAATCCCGCGTCAAATTTTTCCGGATGGTCGCGGATGAATTTCAGGTCGTGCATCTTGGCGGTAAATCCTTGCAGGCGATTCGCTTATTCCGGCTCCGGTTCGGCTCTTTTACGCTCAATCATCTGCACCAGAAAGATCGAAATCTCATACAGCAGCAGGATAGGCACCGCGAGGGTAATCTGGCTGATCGGATCGGGGGGCGTCAGAACGGCGGCCACAGCGAAAACCCCGACAACCGCATAACGCCGCTTTTGGCGCAACGCCGTACTGCTGACAATCCCCACGCGCCCCAGCAGGGTCAACAGGACAGGCAACTGAAAACACAGTCCAAAGGCAAATATAAAGGTCATGACCAGACCCAGATATTCATCCACCTTGGCCTCGAACTGAATAGGCAGGCCCAACCCGCCGGCATCGCGTTCAAATCCCAGAAAAAAGCTCAGCGCCAACGGCATGACCATGTAATAAACCAGCGCCGCGCCAAGCACGAACAATACCGGCGTCGCCGCCAGAAACGGCATGAACGCCGCCCGCTCGTTGCGGTACAGGCCGGGGGCGGCAAAGGCGTAAATCTGCCCGGCAATGAATGGAAACGATATGCACAGGGCGCCGAACATGGCGACCTTGACATAGGTGAAAAATATTTCCTGCAGCGCGGTGGCAATCAGCCGCTTATGACCGCCCGCCGTCGCATCGGCGTAAGGCTGCACCAGAAACGCATAAATTTCTTCCGAGAAATAATAACAGACGCCAAACGCGATCGCGAAAACAACCATCGACTTGATAAGGCGCGATCGCAATTCGATCAGATGATCAAGCAGGGGCGCGCTGCTGGCGTCAATCTCGTCCTGGCTCATGCCTGTTAGCCCTGATCAGGCCTGCTGGCCAGGCGGGATATCTTTTTGCGCGGGCGTATTCGCAGTTGCGTCATTGCCGGGCTTGCCATCAATGCGAAACGGATCCAGCGGCTGCCGGAAGCTGTCAATATCCCTGCGCAATCCGTCAAGCTCCGCCTCGCGTCCCATTTCTTCAATATTGTACTGAAATTCCCGCGCCATCCGCCGCGCCTTGCCCATCCAGCGGCCAACGCTGCGCATCAATTGCGGCAGTTCGCGGGGGCCAACGACAATAATCGCCACAACCGCTATCACCAGCAGTTCCTGCCAGCCGACGTCAAGCATGACGGCGCTCAGCTTTTGTTGGGGCTGTCAGTGTCATGTTTGATCTGCGCCGCCGTCTCATCTTCGGCCATCCCATTACGGAAACTTTTGATGCCTTTGGCCACATCCCCCATAAGGTCCGATATCTTGCCGCGCCCGAATAACAGGACAACAAGCAGTGCAACGATCAGTATGTGCCACATGCTTAGCATTTTATGAAACTACTCCTGACTGAACTTCCACTGTGGACTGGCTTGCAGTGTGTCAGACAACTCGTTGCAACGCAACAAAGAGCTTCTAGATATGGGCGTCCGGATTGCCTTCCAGACCGCATCTGCACGGGAAAACCAGGGCCACAGACGCATCAAAGCTTATCAGGACATGGGCGCCAGCCGGTGGACTAACCGCAAGCGGGGCGATGGCCTGTAATCGCGTGCCGTCCGCCAGGCATAAATCAAGCAGCCGGTCGTGCCCCTGGGGCGTGCTGCGGGTCACTGTTGCAGCAGCCTGATTTTCCGCCGCCCCCGCCGGGGCGAACCGCACCTGTTCAGGCCGGATCAGCACTTCCACGCCCACCCCATCGGACAGCCCGTTTGCCGGAACATCTCCAATCCGTGTAGCAATGCGTCCGTCCTTTACCTGCCCGTGCAACCGGTTAAAACTGCTGAAAAATTCCGCCGTTTCGGCGTCCGCCGGATTGAAATACAGCTCATCCGGCGCGCCTGTCTGAACCACCCGGCCTTTGCGCATCAGGGCAATCCGGTCCGCCAGCAGCATGGCTTCTTCGGGATCGTGGGTCACCATAACCGTGGCCGCCCCGCTTTGGGCCAGAATGGCAACGGTCTGGTCCCGCACTTCATCGCGAAGGCGGCGGTCAAGACCGGAAAATGGTTCGTCCATCAGCATGATTTTCGGGCGCGGCGCCATGGCGCGCGCCAGCGCAACCCGTTGCTGCTCGCCTCCAGATAATGTGTGCGGATAGGATTGCGCATATTTGCGCACACCCGCCGCCTCCAGCGCCGCCAGAGCCGCGTCATGGCGCAGCGCACGAGGCAAGGCCGACAGGCCGAACGTCACATTGTGCAGCACATCCAGATGCGGAAACAGCGCATAGTCCTGAAACATCAAACCAACACCACGTTTTTCGGGCGCAACGAAACCCCCGGGTCCGGCAACTTCCTGTCCGTCAATATAGACCTGACCGGAGGTCTGCCGCACCAGCCCCGCGATAATTCGCAAAAGTGTGGATTTACCGCAGCCAGACGGGCCAAGCAGGCACAAAAACTCCCCCGCCGCCACGCTGAGCGAGACATCATCAACCGCCTGAACCCGGCCATAGCGGTGTGAAACATGCGCTAGCGTCAAGCGGGGCGCAATAATCCGCGACGCCGAACGCATCCCTAATTCTGATGTTGGTGCAGGCATAATGCCCATGATAGCGGACCCACGTTCAATCAGAAGAAATCACTGCAACCGGTTAGTTGCAACTAATTATTAATACCTAATATTAATCAAACCACATGCCGGCCTGAATTACCAGCATATTGCACAAGGAATGCGCGGCGTTCAATCTTCCGCGCCGGCAGCCTCATCCGCAGGTTCCCGCAGGCCCGGCCCCGCGATCACATTGGCGGGCATGACCTGCACCTCATCCTCGCCATCCCCCGGACCGGATGCCTGCCTTAGTTCTGGCAGCGCATCATCTGCTTCCAGCGGGTCTTCGCCGTCCTGCGCTGCATCCGGATTTGGCAAAGTAATGCGAAAGTCCGGCGGCAAACTTATATCCAGCAGTCCTGCCGCCTTTAACTCATCCAGTCCGGGCAGATCATTCAGGGATTCGAGACCGAAATGGGTTTGAAAGTCCTCCGTGGTGCCAAACGTCAGAGGCCGGCCGGGGCTGCGCCGGCGGCCGCGCGGACGAATCCATGCGGTTTCCAAAAGCAGATCAAGGGTGCCTTTGCTGACTGAAACGCCCCGGATATCTTCGATTTCTGCGCGGGTCACGGGCTGGTGATAGGCAATGATCGCCAGGGTTTCAATGGCCGCACGGGACAGGCGCTTTTCACGCTCGGTCTCGCGGCGCAACAAAAACGCCAGATCCGGCGCTGTGCGGAATGCCCACTTGCCCGCAACCCGGACAAGATTCACCCCGCGCCGGGCGTAATCCTGCGTCAGTTCGCCCAGCAATGTCCCAACATCCACACCTGCGGGCAGACGCAAAGCCAGCGCCGCTTCATCCAGAGGTTCGGACGCCGCGAACAGCAAGGCTTCCACGGTGCGGCGATGCTGGGGGCTGTCTTGATGCAGCATGGCTACAATGGAAACCGGGGTTTCCTCGATTTCTTTACCGCCTACGTCACTCATTGGATATTTCCATTTTTACTTTCAGTCTTCTGCTCTGGGTGTTACCCGCCCGCGAATATGAATGGGGCCAAACGCCTCACTTTGCTGAATTTCAGCCTGCCCGGAACGCACCAATTCGAGAGAAGCAGAGAAAGTTGCCGCGAACGCCGAGCGGACAGCGCCTGATTCCCGGTAATCTTCCGGCAAAAATCGCTCCAGAGACATCCAGTCTGGAATCGATCCCAGCAGCCGCCGCAATCGCGCCATCGCTTCTTCCATGGAATAAACCGATTGAGGCCTGATATGCATAGGGGCCACAACAATACCGCGCGTGCGCCCCTCGGCATAGCCTTTCAGAAACTCATGCCAGGTCAATACATAGTTAGCGCGTGTCACCACACGCACACCCTCCGGCATTCCGCGCGCAAAGAAATCCCGGCCTAGCCGGTCGCGGCCCAGCAGCTGTGCAGCGGCAGTACGCATCGCCTCCAGCCGCTGAAGTCGAAAGGCCAGAATGGCAGCCATTTCTTCGCCGCTTGGCCCATCATCACCAGACTCCGGCGGCAGCAACAGCCGTGACTTGAGATATGCCAGCCATGCGGCCATTACCAAGTAATCAGCGGCTAGCTCAAGGCGTAACCGGCGCGCATTTTCGATGAAAACGATAAATTGTTCCGCCAGCGCCAGGATGGAGATCGACATCAGATCGACCTTTTGGGTCCTGGCAAGATTTAACAGCACATCCAGCGGACCTTCATAACCGTCCAGATCGACGATCATGGCTTCGTCTTCAAAAGGCTCCTGTGAAGCGGCGGCGTTATTGGAGACAATTCTTTCCCGCACTGGCAGGGGATGCAGGTTTTCCAGTCCATAGCTGGCGTCGTTACCGGTCAATTGTAAATATCCGCGCTACAGATGTTGTGGCATGGCAGACGCCCTGCCGGCTCAATTCCCATATTTCTTCAGCATTTCGCGTTCCAGGGCTTCGGCTTCTTCATCAGTCATGTTTTCCAGCTCTTGCATCGTTTTTCCCGTCACCTGTTTGACGGCGGCCGCGCCATTCCCGCTGCCAAGCGATTTGCGGGCGGCCTCGGCGGCCTGCATGCCCGATTCCGTGTCTCGTTTAATTTTAGCGTCATAGAGCGCATCCAGTTCAGCGCCCGATTTCCCTTCGCCGCCGGCCCCCAGATATTCCCGCTTGTGCGCCTGCATCTGATTGTCATACGCCGCCTGGGCCTTGTCTTTTTCGGCCTGCATTTCCCGTTGCCTGGCCTCCTCCGCCTGCTGCGACGCTTTGCGTTCCGCTTCGTAACGGGCCTCCGCCACGGGATCCCAATCCGCAAGGACGGGCGCGCACATCAGAACAGTTAAAACCGGCAGGATGAAACCGTAGCGGATTTTCATATGTCCATACTCTTTCATAATCGTCTCGCGCCCCAAAAAACCGGTTGGCAATATAGCTTGCGCCAATTGATTTGCTGCTGCCCCGGCGTTTTTCGGCAATTACCGCACAGATATAAACGCTGGCGCGATTATACGTGTTTTGCCTTTAGGACTCCAGCAGGGCGGTTAACCGCGCCTGTGCAGCAACCGCATCAAATCTGTCCGGCAGTCTTAACCGGGCAAGCGCTGCGGCACAGCGCGCCGCTGCGGTTCCCGCAAGCGCCGGACATGCTTTCATTACCGCGTGCATTTCTGACATCACGCCGCTGCAATGCAGGACCACATCGCAGCCCGCCTGAAGCGCCCTGCGCGCCCTTTCTGCGAAATGGCCCGTAAGGGCCGCCATGCCCAGATCATCACACATCAGCACGCCGCCAAACCCCATCTCGCAGCGAATAATCTCGTTGATGATTTTTGCGGAAAGGCTGGCGGGCGTCGCTCCATCCAAAACCGTAAAGGCCACATGGGCTGTCATCGCCATCGGCATGTCCGACAGCGCCTGGAACGGCGCAAAATCACTGTGCCGCAATTCATCCAGTGCGGCCGTCACCTGGGGCAAATCATGATGGCTGTCCGCCATGGCCCGCCCGTGTCCTGGAATATGCTTGATTACCGGCAACACGCCCCCCGCCAGCAGGCCATCGCACATGGACTGGCCAAGCTCGGCCACAATCATGGGGTCGGACGCAAACGCCCGGTCACCAATCACAGTATGCGATCCAGACGCCGGCACATCCAGCACCGGCGCGCAATCCACAGTGATGCCCAGACTGGCAAGTTCGCCGGCCAATAAGCGGGCATTGAGATAGCAGGCCTCACGGGCGCCATCGGGATTACGCACATAAAGCTGACCAAAGATCGCCGCCGGGGGCGCCGCGCGCCAAACCGGCGGGGTCAGCCGGACCACACGCCCGCCTTCCTGATCGATCAGCACGGGGGCACTGTTGCGGCCTACGCTGGCGCGCAGACTATCAACCAGTTCAATTACTTGCTCTCGTGATTTAATATTTCTGGCGAAAAGTATGAAGCCCCAGGGACCGGAGTCCCGAAAGAATGCCGCCTCTTCGGGCAACAACACTGGCCCTGAACAGCCAACAATGACAGCACGGGCGGACATCGCCGTTAACGCGCCGCTACCAGGCAGTCGACACCAGCCGACTTCAACGCGGCGCACTGGGTTGCCGCTGCTGCACGTTCCGTGAATGGTCCCGCCTGCAACCGGAAGAATTGACCCTTTTCTCCAAGATCAGCCTGGCTCACATAATGTTCGAGACTTCCCAGCACCCCGGCATGACGCGCCGCAAGCAGTTTCCAGCCCGCATCTGCGGCCAGGCTGGATCGAAATGCGCCTAATTGCAGAACATAAGTCTTGCCGCCTGGAACTGCGGGGGCCGTACCGGCTTTGGCGGCTTCGGTTTGCAGCGCAGCCTGATCCTGGGGCGCCTCAGCGGGGCTTGCCTGCTCGGGCTCTTGCGTCTGATCCGGGATTGCGCTTTCAGGTTTTGCCGATGTTGTGCTGACTTCTGGCGCCGGTTCAGCTGCGACAACCTCGCTCTTTTCAGTATCGGCCCCAGTCCGCCCCATCGGATCCGGAATTACAGGCGCAGTAACTTCCGGCGCAGCGCCGGGCGCGGGTGGCGTCGCGCCGCTTACCGGCGGCGGTATGCGCACCACCTTTGGCTGACCCGCAGCCGGCAGCTCATTATTATACGGGCTTATGATATGGGGCTTTTCCCGGGGTTCTTCCGAACCGGGCAATAGCTGCTCAAGTCCCGCTTCATTACCGTCGATCTTGTCGTAGACAGTTTTATCCTGATGCGCGAAATTGGTGCCGCCGGGATCGTCAGGCTTGACCTTAATATCCCCGGCTTCCGCCTTGACGACCGGCAAGGCCCCCTGTTCGGCATCATTTACACCTGCATTATAGGCATACCAGACCACGCCGGAGAAAATCAGCAAAGTCGCAATCCCGATGGCGGCCAGCGTGCCGGTCATCACGCTAAATCGCGATGGCGGAACATCCAGTTCGTCGTAACCGTTTTCCGGTTCGTCAGGACCGTTAACATCTCGCGTCATTAGCGCATCTCCTCCACGGGCTTAACGCCAAGTATGTTCAATGCCGAGGCGATAACCCCCCTCGTTGCACGAATCAGCGCCAGCCGGGCGAGTGTAACATCCTTGCGCCCGGATAGGATAAAGCGCAGTTCCGGGTCCTCGTTGCCCCGGTTCCACAGGCTATGGAATGCCGACGCCAGATCGTGGGCATAGAAGGCAATCCGGTGCGGTTCATGGGCCGCCGCCGCGTTCTCCACCATACGTGGCCAGGCCGCCAGCAGCCGAATCAACGCCAGTTCATCCGCATCAGCCAGAAACGACAGATCCACCTGACCCGCATCAAGGATCGCCAGATCAAGGCCGGGGAACGTTTCAAACGCATTACGCAACACAGAACATATGCGTGCATGGGCGTATTGCACGTAAAAGACCGGATTATCTTTCGATTGCTCTGTAACCTTTGCAAAGTCGAAATCCAGCGGCGCGTCATTCTTGCGGTACAGCATCATGAAGCGCACCGCATCGCTTCCTACTTCATCCACTACTTCACGCAATGTAACGAAGTTACCAGAACGCTTGGACATTTTTACCGGTTCACCGTCCCGCAGCAGGCGCACCAGCTGGCAAATCTTGACGTCAATTTCACCTTTCCCCCCGGTCAGGGCCGCAATCGCCGCCGTCATACGTTTCACATAGCCGCCATGATCGGCCCCAAAAACGTCAATCATGAGGGTAAAGCCGCGCTGAAATTTACCGTAATGATAAGCGATGTCAGGGGCGAAATAGGTCCAGCTGCCATCGGACTTTTTCAGCGCCCGATCCACGTCATCACCGAACTGGCTGGCGCGGAACAGGGTTTGCGGTCTTGGTTCCCAATCCTCGGGCAGTTTGCCCTTTGGCGGCTCCAGCACACCGGCATAGATCAGCCCCTGGGATTCGAGACGCGCCAGCGTCTGTTCGATGGCGCCGCTTTTATGCAATTCACGCTCTGAATAAAATTTATCATGCTGAATGCCGAGCGCCGCGAGGTCTTCGCGGATCAACGCCATCATCGCTCTTAACGCCGCATCGCGAACGATGGGCAGCCATGTATCCTCCGGCATATCCCGTAAAGAAGCACCGTGCATGGATTTGAGCAGCTGGCCGACAGGAATTAAATAGTCCCCTGGATACAGGCCTTCCGGAATTTCACCAATCACCTCGCCCAGCGCCTCCCGGTAGCGCAGGAACGCCGAGTGCGCCAGAACATCAACCTGCCCGCCCGCGTCATTAATGTAATATTCACGGCAAACATCATAACCCGCTGTTTCCATGAGATTTGCCAGCGCATCGCCAAAAACCGCCCCGCGCGTATGCCCCACATGCATCGGCCCTGTCGGATTGGCCGACACATATTCAATGTTGACCAGCCTGCCAGCCCCGGCGCCAGACGCGCCATAAGGTGCACCTTCGGCCAATATATCGGACAGCTTCTTGCGCCAGAAATCCGGGGTCAGGCGCAGATTGATGAAGCCTGGACCGGCGATTTCGACCATTTCAAATTTGTTGTCGCGTTGCAGCGACGCCGTCAGCAGATCGGCAATCTCACGCGGCTTCATGCCCGCCTGCTTTGCCAGCACCAGCGCCGCGTTGGTCGCAAAATCACCATGTGACGGATCACGCGGCGCCTCTAGCGTAACGGCATGGACATCACACCCCTTCAGACGCGGCTCAGTCACACCCATATGCTCAAGCACCAAAAGCACTTCATTACGAAGGTCATTAAATATATTCATGTTATTCCAAGTATTGCAGAATTAACTGCTGTCATCCTGAGCGGAGCGAAGGATCTCATGACCAGCATTCCGGGGGAGATCCTTCGCTCCGCTCAGGATGACATAGCCTGTTTTGAAAATCGCATGGTTAAATTTTCAATTGCAGATCGAACAGCCGTCCATGTTCTTCAAGGGCAAACCGGTCGGTCATGCCCGCCACGTAATCGCATACGATCCGTGCCGTTGCATTGCCGCCAGGCTGGCCGCACAGCAACTGCCATTCCGTTGGAAGCAGTTCCGGTTCCGCCAGAAAGCGGGTAAACATTTCCGCCAGCACCCGCTTTGCCTGGCTCATGACCCGGTTTACCTTGTAGTGCCGGTACATGTGTTTGTTCAGAAAACCCTTCAGCGCCATAATTCCCTGTTCTATTCCGGTTGAGAAAGCAACCAGCGGCCTTCCCAGTTCCCGCACATGGGCTGCATCGAACACCCGTTCGCGCTGAACACGATGTCTTGTTTCGGCGAGCAAATCGTCAACCATGACGCCGATCAGTTCCCGCACAGCCTCGTTGATCAGGCGGCCACGCGCCACGCCCGGATAGCGCTCAAACATTTTCTCGAAGATGGGGCCTGCCAGGGGTGATTGCCGCATCTGATCAAATTCCAGCAAACCGGCGCGCATGCCGTCATCAATATCATGGGCGCAATAGGCGATATCATCCGCCAGCGCGCTGACCTGGGCCTCTGCGGACGGATATGAATGCAGTTCCAGATCCTGCAATTCCGCATATTCACGAATGGCCAGCGGCAGCGCCCGTCCGATGCCCGGCCCCGTAAGCGGCCCATTATGCTTTACCAGCCCCTCCAGGGTTTCCCATGTCAGATTAAGCCCGTCAAAAGCGGCGTATCGCTGCTCCAGGCGGGTAACGATACGCAATGTCTGGGCATTATGATCAAAGCCGCCAAATTGCTGCATGCACCCATCCAGCGCGGTTTCGCCTGCATGACCAAACGGCGGGTGGCCCAGATCGTGCGCCAGCGCCAATGCCTCGGCCAGATCCTCGTTGAGACCCAGCACCCGGCATATCGAGCGGGTAATCTGCGCGACTTCCAGCGAATGGGTCAGACGGGTGCGATAATAATCGCCCTCGTAATAAACAAATACCTGGGTCTTGTGTTTCAGGCGGCGAAACGCGCCGCAATGCACTATGCGGTCGCGGTCGCGCTGAAACACGCTGCGGGTGGCGCTTTCCGGCTCGGTAATCAGGCGTCCGCGGCTGGCTCGGGGCAGGCTTGCCCATGGCGAAATCCCCGCCGGCGACAGGAAGATATTTTTTGGTTCAATGGTCATTAAGCATAAATAGGGTGTTTGTTGGCATAATCGCAATAACGGCTTATATAATGTGTGACATTATGCACAGAATACACGCACAGGCGGTGAACTTCCATGACTGAATTGGGCATGACTGAAACGCAAAACCTGGCACTTCAGGGTCTTACAATATCCGAGAGCGGGGCGCGCCAGATCGCCAGACTGCTGACCGGCGAACCGCAGGGAACCATGCTGCGGGTTACCGTTTCAGGCGGCGGGTGTTCCGGGTTTCAGTATGCCTTTGCCTTTGACGATACTCAAACCGAAGACGATCTGAGCTACAACCGTGACGGCGTTACCGTCATTATCGACGCCATCTCGCTGGAATATTTGCAGGGATCGGAAATCGATTATGTCGATGACCTGATCGGCGCCGCGTTCCGCATCCATAACCCGAACGCCACCGCGTCCTGCGGCTGCGGGACATCATTTGCGGTTTAGGGGCGCTTTCAGGAGGTCTATCAATGACGACCATTCAGATTGAGCTGTCCGAAACCACGGCGAAGGCCGCGCGCGAGGCGGGCCTGTTGACCCCGCAAGCGCTGGAGCGGCTATTGACCGAGGCGCTACAGCGCCATGACGATATTGAAGCGCTGCGCATGGAAATCCAGAAGGGCATCGACAGCGGGCCGGGCATCCCGGCTGACCAGGTTTTTGATCGCCTGGAAGCCAAATATCGTGCTCTGGCCCAGAACCGCAGCGAGTGACGCGGCTGATCATTACTCCGCTCGCCGAAAGCGACATTGAAGAGATCGGCGACTACATTGCAAAAGACAACCCGGACCGCGCTTTCAGTTTCATCGTGGAATTACGCGGCCAATGTCAGAAAATAGCCTTGTCGCCACAAGCCTATCGTCTCCGGCGTGAACTGGGAGACGATATTCGTTCCTGCGCCCATGGCAATTATGTAATCTTATTCAGCCATGATGAAAAGGACGTCCGCATATTGCGCATTATGCACGGCGCCCGAAACCTTTCAGCCCTGTTTAATACTTAGCCTTGTTTCACCCCCGATCCAGCACTGGTATCCCGAAAATATACCAGGCCCTGGCGACCTTGCCATTGATAACTTCATAGGTCACGATCACGTCAATGGTCCCTGTACCCTCCGGGAAAGTACGCGTGACAGTTTCCTGATCCACCACCTTGTTGCCCAGCACCATGCGCTGGTTCAGCCGGGCGAACAGATTGGCTTCCTGAAACCGCGCTACGTGACGGGCGCGAATGGCCTCGGCGCCGCTGGCCAGTAACGTCGCAGGATGTTCAAAATACAGGGCGTCGCCCGCCCACATGGCCATAAACGCCTCAATATCATGGGCATTATAGGCGTCAAGCTGCTTTTGGATGACCTGTTCAACTTCGGTAGGCATCGCCCTGTTTTGCATTTCGATGTTTCCTTTTTGCAGGGCCTCTCATTTCAGCAATACAGCCCCAAGTCAATGTGCTAGCCCATTGTTTTTATTTAGCATGACAGGCGGCATTCGTGCAAAATGCAGCCATGAAAATCGTCACCTGGAACGTCAATTCCCTGAAGGCGCGGCTGCCGGTGGTGCTGGAATATCTGCGCCAGTCCTCGCCTGACGTGGCGCTGTTGCAGGAAACCAAAAGCACCGACGACAGCTTTCCCGCGCCGGAGATCGAAGCCCTTGGGTACAACATCGCGCGCCATGGCCAGAAAACCTATAACGGCGTGGCGATCCTGTCGAAATATCCTATGGAGGACGTGCTGTCCGGCCTGCCTGGTGACGCAGGCGACGAACAGGCGCGATATATTGAGGCGGTGATTGCGGCGCCCGGGCGCCCGCTGCGGGTGGCGTCGATCTATGCGCCAAATGGCAATCCGGCGGACACGCCCAAGTTCGACTACAAGCTGGCCTGGCTGCGCCGTCTGCATGCCCATGCAAAAAGCCTGCTCGCCTATGAGGAGGCATGCGTTCTCGGTGGCGATATGAATGTTATTCTCACGGACGATGATGTGTACGACCCGCGCGCCTGGGAAGGGGACGCCCTGTTCCGGCCGGAATCCATCACCGCCTTGCGCACGATCCTGAACCTGGGGCTGACCGACGCCTACCGCGCCTGCCACACCGAACCGCACCGCTATACGTTTTGGGATTATCAGGCCGGCGCCTGGACCAAGGATCACGGCATCCGCATCGATTATCTGCTATTATCACCCCAGGCTACGGACAGGCTGGCGGCGTGCGCCATCGACAGGCATGTGCGCGGATGGGAAAAGCCTTCCGACCATGTGCCGGTCTGGGCCGAGATCGGCGAATAGGAGCAAGCGATGATCAAACTTACATTCTGCCTTAAACGCCAGCCGCATCTCAGCCGCGCTGAATTTCAGGATTACTGGCGCAATCATCACGCGCCGCTGGTGAAGAGCTTTCAGGATGCGCTCAAAATCAAACGCTATGTGCAGGTTCATGCGCTGGCGGATGAATTAAGCCAGCCCTTGCAGGGGCCGCGCGGCGCACCAGAAGGTTACGACGGCATTGCCGAACTGTGGTTGGATAATGTTGAGGACCTGACCAGTGCTGATCCGCTGGCGCGCAAAGCCGGCCGGGCATTGCTGGAAGACGAAAAGAAATTCATTGATCTGGCGAATTCACCGATCTGGCTTAGCGTTGAGCATGAGATCATCAACAGGATGTAATCCCTGCCCGCCGTACACGGGATATCCCGGAGCTTTCGTGCGCGTGCTGTTGTGCGCTGTTCTCGTGGCGCTGTTCTGTTTGCCCCGCATCAACCCATCGAGGGCGGCGGCCGATCGTCCCACAGTGGTTGAGCTCTATACCAGCCAGGGATGCGGATCGTGCGTAACCGCAGACGCGCATATGCAGCAGCTCAGCAAACGCGATGACGTCATTGCCCTGACCTTTCCGGTCACTTACTGGGATTATATTGGCTGGAAAGATACGCTCGCCAAACCGGAATATGACGCCCGCCAGCGCGCCTATGCAGTGGCGTCGGCGAGTGCGGATATCTATACGCCGCAAATCATCATCGATGGCGCGATCCGGGAAGTAGGTTCCGAGACGGGCTTCATCGATGAACTGATTGCATTTCAAACCGGCGCCCGTCCCCCTGCCGTAACGATAAACCTGTGGCCGGGTCCACGGACGATAGCGGTAGATATTGCCGCCGGATCCTTGCCGAAAGGGGCGCAGTCTGCGGTCATCCGCCTGATCCAGTATGATCAGCGGCAGCGTATTTCAATCTCTGCCGGTGAAAACTCCGGGCGGCAGCTCAGTTATTACAATGTGGTCCGGTCCATGACGCCTGTTGGCACATGGCGAGGCGAGGCGATGGGCCTGAACCTGCCAATCCGGGATTTTCGCCGCGCCGGATATTCAGGTATCGTCGTGCTGCTTCAGGTAGACGATGCCGGACCCATTCTTGGCGCCGCGGAAATAGACCTTACCAGGCTGGATGATTAGAGAAACACTATGTATTTACATGCAGTTCAATGTAGTGCATTGTAACTGCATGAAACGCGGATCGTCCAATAAAACCCAAAATACACCTGTCAGCATTCGTCTACAGCCGAAGCTGAACGATCAGCTTGCCGCCCTTGCCGCGTCGTTTGACCGGCCAAAATCATGGGTCATTGAACAGGCGATCCGCGACTATCTGGCTGTGCAGATGTGGCAGTTGGCGGCCATAGAAGAAGGCATTGCCGCTGCTGATGCCGGACGTGTCGTGGCGCATGAAGCTGTCGCCGCCTGGGTTGAGTCGTGGGACCAGGCGGAAGAATGCGCCGTTCCTGAATGCGGGTAGTTTGGACGGCGCCTGCAATTCGCGATTTGCAATCAATGCGGGTCTATATCGCGCGAGACAAACCGTCCGCAGCCCGAAAACAGGTGGCGGCAATTTTGGCCGCCGTGGCGGGGCTGGAATTATTCCCTGATAGTGGCCGTGCGGGCCGCAAAGCCGGAACACGCGAATTGGTAATAGGTCAAACCCCTTATCTTGCGATCTACCGAAGGCACAAGGAAAATGTCGAAATCCTGCGATTACTGCACGGACGGCAAGCCTGGCCTGACTAACGATTGAATACAACGCCAGCTCCGCATGATTTAACGACCCGCCAGCAGGCCCCGCGCCAATCACGCCTAACTGTGACCGCCGTCACTTGTTCGTCCATCACAATTTACAGAATATGCACCTCATGTTCAGCAAATGTGTTGAGCTGACGACCTTTATGGAGAGGTTTCATTATGCGCAATATACTTCACAAAAGCATGAAAACTTTACTACTTTCCGCCAGCGCTATCGGGTTTGCAGCAGCTGCAACCCCTGCATTCGCTATCATAGCCATCGACGTGTGGAATGAAACCGGTGAGGCCGGGGATACCGGCAATCCGCAGATGACAATCGGCAGCGGCCCCCTGAACACCATCCACGGGTCTCTTGGTGAATTTGACGAAAGCGAAGGCACTGACAATGCTGACGTGTTTACCATCCGCGTCGGCGATAACGGTGGACCGATTTGCCAGGAGGACACCAGATGCGAACAGGTGCTATCTTTCTCATCCGGCGTGCAGGATTTTTTCGCAAGCGCAAGCTTTGACGATGGTGGTGATTTGCCCTCACTGTTTCTGGAACTGTTCGACGAATTTGGCGGATCGATCGCCAGTGGCGACGGCAGCGTCCGCGTAGCCGGTCTCGCCTCCGGCATCTATCATATCGGCATTTTCACCAACATCGGGTTTGATCCGATGTACACCGTCATGTTCGACCTGCAATCCAATGTCCGGTTCGCGTCAAACGATGTGCCTGAGCCGGTAACCCTCAGCCTGTTGGGCGCCGGTCTGTTTGGCGTTGCCGCCCTGCGGCGCCGCAAAGCTGAAATCTGATTCCATCCGCTTGCCCAAACAAACGATACCAGACAGGCGGACAGAAATAATACTACCCCGCCGCATTCGTGTGGCGGGCAAGCAGGGTCAGTACTTCCTGGGCTGCGCGCTGGCTGGGCGGGGTCTGGCCAAGGCCGAGTTCCTGCAGGGCCCTGTGCATACCCGTTCGCTGTTTTAGCGCGGCGCCTGAGGGATGGGGCGGCGCCAGCAACCGTCCAAGTTCCCGTGCAAGATTTTCCGGCGTGCACTCCTGCTGCAACAATTCCGGGATCAGGCTTTCGTTCAGGATCAGGTTGACCAGATTGACGTGTGAAATTTTCAGCACCCTGCGGGCAATCATGGCCGTTAACGGACTGACTTTGTAGGCCACCACATGGGGGGCGCCGCAGGCCGCGAGTTCAAGCGACACCGTACCCGAGGCCGCCAGCGCGGCGTTGCAAGCGGCAAAACCCGCCAGCTTTTCAGTACTGTCTTGCGTGACGATCACCCGCCCCGGCCAGCCTGACACTGCGGCGCGCACCTGCCCCGCCACATGCGGCAGGGTTGCGCAGAATATTTGCAGTTCCGGCAGATCGCGCGACAGGCGGCGGATCGTTGCACCGAACGGCCCCAGCAAGCGGGACACTTCGCCATTGCGGCTGCCAGGCAGCACCGCGAGCAAGGGCGCATCGGGTGGAATGCCGTGACGGGCGCGAAAATTAACGCCCGCTTGAGCACAGGGTGTACGGGCGACAACTGGATGGCCGACAAAATGGCACGCCAATCCCGCAGCTGTAAACAGGCCCGGTTCAAACGGCAGTAAAGCCAGCACCAGATCGACATATCGCGCGATCTTGCGGGCGCGCCCGCGCCGCCACGCCCATATCTGCGGGGCCACATAATGCGCAATGGGGATTTCCGGGGCGTATTTGCGCACCTGGCGGGCAACCCGAAAACAGAAATCGGGGCTATCGATCGTGATCAGCATTTGCGGGCGGGCGCGTAACGCCTGCCCTACGGTCTGGGAGATGCGCAATTGCAATTGCGGCAATCTTGGCAGCACCTCCGCTACGCCCATCACTGAAAGATCTGTCATCGGGAACAGGCTTTGAAGCCCTGCCGCCGCCATCGCGGCGCCACCCACGCCGAACGCCTCTATGGACCGGCCGGAAAGTAGTTCCAGCGCACGCATCAGTTCCGCGCCAAGGACATCGCCGGAAGGTTCGCCCGCAATCAGCATCAGCCGCAATGGCGTGGCAACCATCAGCCCATTTCCCCGGACCCGTCGAGGCCGATCAGAAACATGCCCTGCCTGTCGGCCTCGCGGATCATGGCGGTAACATCCACAAGCAACGCCCCCCCCGCCTCAAAGCCAATCCCGGCAAGCCCCGCAGCGGCCGCGAGGCGCAGCGTTGTCACCCCGATTGCAGGCATGTCAATGCGCCGTTCCTGCCCCGGCTTGGGCAGCTTTACCAGCACCCCCCGCCGTTTACCGCCGTTGGTGTCCGGCGTGGCGCGAAGCCCCCGGGGCAACTGGGCGCAGCGGGTCAGCATGGCGTCCGTGCCCTCTGCCGCCTCTACCGCCAGAACAACACTCCCGCAAACCACCGTCGCCTGACCGATATCCAGCGCGCCGATCTGCCGCCCCACCGCAAGGGCGCGCTTGATGTCAATTTGATTGTCCGGATTTGGCGCCACGGCCCCTAAACTACCCGCTGGGGCGCAAATATCGGCCAGCAGTTCATGGGCGCCGGTCACCTTGAACCCATGACGTTCAAATTCTGCGACCAGCGCGCGCAAAAGCTGATCGTCGCCCCCAAGCGCCGAACGGATATAGCGCGGTAAAAACCGCATGCCGCCCAAGTCCAGATTCAAATGGCGCAAATCAGGCCGCCGCACCGGGCCGATAAAAACCACCTCTTCACAGCCGTGCTGGCGCAAACCACGCATCAGGCGGCCCACCGCGCCAATTCCGACCCACTGATGCGGGTATCGAGTGATGCCGCCGGACGCCGCGCCAATAATCCCGGCAATAAAGCATGGCCGGCCTTGCGCAACGCATTGCTCTGCCAGCATCAGCGGAATAGGCCCGCCGCCTGCTATGATGCCCAAAGGCTTCACCTCAGACCTGCCGCGCCAGAAAGAAATATTTAATCACACAATTAACCCGATAGTTCCCAATCCTGAACAAATAGCACATTCCTTATACAGTCCGCCGGGTGTAATCAGTCCCGGCCAGATTTACAGACCCGCCGGCATATGGAAAATCATCACAAATCACCTTTGCCGGCATCCGGCAAAACCACCCTTATCGCCCACTATTTATGCCAGCTGCCTATAAACAGGGCAATTATGGGATTGTTTCCTGTGCGGCTTGTCGTTAACAATCGCATAATCCCAGCCACCGGCATTACATTGGTAACTGGCACGACAAATGCAAATTGAGCCACATCATATTGAGTCACATCATACTGCCTACTGCCAATCGTTGGGCAGACAGTAACAGGAACCTGGACGCCCATGAAAAAGATCGAAGCGATCATCAAACCGTTCAAGCTGGATGAAGTAAAGGAAGCCCTGCACGAAATCGGCCTGCAGGGCATTACAGTTCTCGAGGCCAAGGGATTTGGCCGCCAGAAGGGCCACACCGAACTTTACCGCGGCGCCGAATATGTTGTCGATTTCCTGCCCAAGGTGAAAATCGAGATCGTCCTGTCGGACGATATGGTGGAACGCGCCATCGACGCCATCAAAAGCGCCGCACACACGGGCCGCATCGGGGACGGCAAACTGTTTGTCAGCAATATCGAGGAAGCTTTGCGTATTCGCACAGGTGAAACCGGCGAAGAAGCGCTGTAATTAAACTTTCACAACAGGGAAGATACTATGTCCGACGTCAGCACAATCATGAAAAATATCAAGGACAACGATGTCAAATTCGTTGACCTGCGCTTTACGGACCCGCGCGGGAAATGGCAGCATCTTACTATGGATGTTGGCGTGTTCGACGAAGACATGATTGCCGAAGGCATCATGTTTGATGGCTCCTCGATTGCCGGCTGGAAGGCCATCAACGAATCCGACATGACCCTGATGCCCGATCTCGGCACTGCCGTCATGGATCCGTTCATGGCGCAAAATACGCTGATACTGGTGTGCGATATTCTGGAGCCCACGACGGGCCAGGGCTATAGCCGCGACCCGCGTTCCACGGCCAAGGCGGCGGAAGCCTATCTGAAATTTACCGGCATCGGCGACACCGCCTATTTCGGCCCGGAAGCGGAATTTTTCGTGTTCGACGATGTGCGGTACAAGGTCGAGATGAACGAAACCAGCTTCATGATTGACAGCATCGAAAGCCCCAGCAATACGGGCACCAAATATGACGGCGGCAATCTGGCCCACCGTCCCCGCGTGAAAGGCGGTTATTTCCCGGTTCCGCCTATGGATACACTTCAGGACATGCGTTCCGAAATGCTGTCCATCATGCGTGAAATGGGTCTCGACACGGAAAAGCATCACCATGAAGTGGCCCCCGCCCAGCACGAGCTGGGCATGAAGTTCGCCTCGCTGACCAACATCGCCGACCAGATGCAAATCTACAAATATGTGGTCCATCAGGTTGCCGCAAGCTATGGCAAGACCGCAACCTTCATGCCAAAGCCCCTTTATGGCGACAATGGCTCCGGCATGCACGTGCACCAGTCGATCTGGAAGGCGGGCAAGCCCACCTTCGCAGGTTCCGGATATGCCGATCTTTCCGATACCTGCCTGTATTATATTGGCGGCATCATCAAGCACGCCAGGGCGCTGAACGCGCTCACCAACGCCTCGACCAACAGCTACAAGCGATTGATACCGGGCTTTGAAGCGCCGGTGCTGCTGGCCTATTCGGCGCGCAACCGTTCCGCGTCGTGCCGCATTCCGTTTGCCCAGAACCCCAAGGCCAAGCGCGTCGAAGTGCGTTTTCCGGATTGCACCGCCAATCCGTATCTGGCCTTTGCAGCCATGCTGATGGCCGGTCTTGATGGCATTGAAAACAAGATCCACCCCGGCGAACCGATGGACAAGGATCTCTATGACCTGCCGCCGGAAGAACTGAAAGAAGTGCCGACGGTTTGCGGCAGCCTGCGTCAGGCGCTGGAATGCCTGGATGCGGATCGCGCGTTCCTGAAAAAGGGAAATGTGTTCAGCGATGAACAGCTCAATTCCTATATCGATCTGAAAATGGAAGAAGTGCATGCGTTTGAGCACACACCGCATCCGATCGAGTATCAGATGTATTACAGCGTCTGATACAGACCGCTGTCCACAAAAAGCCCGCCCTCACCGGCGGGCTTTTTGCCGCCTGAAAGCCGATTAAGCCGCAAACGCACTGGGCGTTGTGCCGCGAATGGCGACGAAGGTATCAGTCGTAAAGCCGTTGAAGCTGCTTTGCAGGGCATTGGAATAGGCGCCGACCCCGCCCACTTCGATCCAGTCGCCCTCTGATATATCCCTGGGCAGGGCAAATTGATGCGGCACGACATCGTTTGAATCACAGGTCGGGCCGAATAGCGTAAAGGGGCGCATTTCATTGGATAACGGCCCGCTTAAACGGATCGCCTGCAAGGGCGGGCGCATATCGCCATAGACGATTTCTGATAGGCTTCCGAAAATACCTTCGTTCAGATATAGCTGATTGTCCTTGCGCAGATGTACCTGGGTTATCAGCGATGCCGCATCGGCGACCATGCCCCGTCCGGGTTCGCACAGCAATGGCACTTTGCCGAGAAAGCCGTACAGCGCGGCGGATTCCCTGATCTGGGCGAAAAATTCCTCCAGAGGCGGCGCTTTCACTTCGGCGTCGGAAACTGGAAAGCCGCCGCCAACATTAATATACGCAGGCGTAACGCCTGCCCGGTCCAGCACACGGGCGACAATTTCGAACGCCTTGGCGTATGCGGACGCCTTGCGGCACTGGCTGCCAACATGAAAGGACACCGCCGGTATGGAATTTTGCGCCACAACCGCGCGTAGAAGTTCCGCCCCCGCGTCTTCGTCCGCACCGAATTTTGCGGACAGATCAAAGGTCGCGACACCGCCCGGCGTGCGCAGGCGCACCTGAATGATATGGCCCGGTCCGGCGACCTGCACCAGCTTGCCAAGTTCGCCCGGATGATCCACCACAAAGTCATTCACCCCATAGACCCGCACCGCTGAATCGATGGCGGCGCGGCTTTTTACGGGATGATTAAAATAGCAGTTCACGTCATCGAAGCGCTCGTCCACCAGCGCAATTTCATTGAGCGAGGCCGTGTCGAAATCGCGGATGCCGGCGCCGTGCATGGCGTCCAGCACGATGCCATGGGGATTGCATTTTACCGCATACAGAACCTTGCCCGGAAATCCGGTCAGAAAACGGCGCGCCGTCATGGCGATGCGCTCCGGCCAGAAACACATGACCGGGTAGGATGGCCGCAGCGAGGCCAGCATCTCCTGAACAGATGCAAAGCTGGGGTTATTCATTGCGGAATCCTTATGAGAAAACTGGCTTGCCGCTACTTACGGCAAGCGTAACGACGCCGCAAGCCTTAGTCGATACCCGAGCTGAAATTACCCTGGGCGCCCAGACGGTCCTTTCTGCATATGGAAGACGATCTGCCGGTGCATTGGGAAAAATACATATCTAGGTTGCCGTCGGGTTTTTGATTCAGATCGTAACAATTGATCGTGCCGTATTCGATCACCATTGCCTGGAGACAGAGGCTGTTATTTTCAACCCACCATTTACCATCCCCCTTAAAATTGCGGGTGGACGTTACAAGTTTATGAAATGTCTTGTAATGAAAATACGTCAGCGCCACCCGCATGGTGCCATCGGGAAACAGATTCATTTTCATATTCATCAGGCGGTTGCCGGAGGGAATATCCAGACGGCCCGCAAGCAGGTTTAGCGTCCGGCCCGCCGCCGATGAGGAAATTTGCGGCCCGCTCAATGCCGTACCACCGCGGCTGCGCCTGGTTTCCTCGGCATCGCCGCCGTCGCCGCCGCTGCGTTTTTTTGCGGCCGCGTCGGACGCGGCCTGGGCCGCCCTGGCCGTGGCGGCGTCCGACGCCGCTTTCTGCTTTTCTTTCTCGACCGTATCCTCAGCCGGCGCTATCGGAATTGCCGCTTCTTCCTCGACCAGCGGCACCTCAACCTGATCTTCGGCCAGGGTTTCCGGCAGGGCTTCCTGCAGGTCCATGTCAGAGCCCAAAATCTCCGCCTGCGGGCCGCCGGAACTGCCGCGCGACAGCTGAAAGACAATATCATCACCGCCGCCGCCCAGGCCGAGCATGCCGCTGTCCTGAGGCGCGAAAATGGCGGCCCCCTGCAGGGTGAACCAGACGAACCACAATATATGCAGCACAAACGAGATAACCAAAAACCCCGCCAGATGACGGTGGCCGGGATTCAGCAGGCTGGGCGACGCGATCACTTCGCGTGCTCCGTCAGAATAATGATCTCTTCGATCTTTATTTCACGCATCTGGTCCATGAGGTCGATCAGCGTTTCAGCGTCGGCATTCTTGTCCGCCTTGATCTGGACAGAGCGATGCCCCTCTTTCATGAAATAACTGCGCAACATGTAGGGCGCAAATTGCGCCTCCACCACCTGATCGAACAGGTAAACAAAATTATCGGCGCCAACGTAAACCGTAACCGCCTCGGCCGGTTTTGTTTCGTCAAGCGAACCTTCGGGTAAATCCACACCCACAGGTCCGGCCGCCTGCATTTTTCCGGTGATCAGAAAAAATGCGAGCATCAGGAAAACAACGCTGATGAGCGGCATCCGCCATTCATATTCGCGGCGCGGACGTTCGGGGCCAAAATCGATCATTCCCCGCCCCCGCCTGAGCCGGAGGGTAAAATGGCTTGAGCGTCCTTCAATTTTTTCATGGCGACGTTTTTCAGGCCGGAGCTGCGGGCGGCCTCAATCACATGGATGAGCGCCTGATTTTTGGCGCCCGGCTCCACCACGATCAGCAGGGTAACCTCGGTTGCCCTGGATTTCAGTTTCAGCATTTCTGCCGCCAGCGCATCTGCCGCAACGCTGCGTCCATCGATCTGGATCGTATTATCGCTGCGGATGAATACGGGTGAAAGCGTGAAATCCTTTTCGACGGATTTGCGCTCGCCCGCAGGCGTGGCGAACCGCAGCACCTGGGTGTTTCCAACCGTATTAATCAGCATAAAGAAGATCAGCAGCAGGAACACAACGTCGATCATCGGCGTCAGGCTTATTTTGCGCGAACGGCGGACAGGCTCTTCGAGTATATTCATGACCCGTTGCGCCCCGCTATTGCGCAGCCTGGGCGGGCGCGGCGGCTTTTGCCCCCGCCGCCTGTTTTTGCGCGCCATTCAGCGCCTGCATCAGCCGCGTAGAGACATCGCGCATATCCTGTCGGTAATGGTCAAGACGGTTTTCCAGCAGATTAAGTACGGTCACCGCCGGTATCGCCACCATCAGGCCCACCTGGGTGGCGAACAACGCCTCCCAGATGCCGCCTGCAAGAATTGATGGGTCCACCTTGCTGCCAGCAATTTCCAGCTGTTGAAACGCCTTGATCATGCCCATTACCGTGCCGAGCAGGCCAAGCAGCGGCCCGATATTGCCAATCACCTCCAGCCAGCGGAAATAAGATTGCATCGCCAAAAGCTGATTGCCGCCAACGCGGCCCAGCTCTTCTTCAATTTCTGTATCGCCGCGATGGTCGCGCCAGCTGGCGTTCACCGCCGCTTCGATCAACCGCGCCAGCGGCCCGTTTTGCTTCGCCGCCGCATGTTGCGCCGATGCGAAATCCCCCGCCTTAACCATATCCAGTATCGGGTCAATGGTCCTGGCGCGCGAACGCGGGCTTGCATAAATTCCGGCAAGGTAGAACTGGACGAGTTTGATGATAATTACCGCAACCGCCACAATCGAAATAAGCAAAAGGACGGCGACAACCGGCCCGCCCTTGACAATCAATGGCGCAATTACGCCGTTATAGGTCTGAACCAGCGCAGCCAACATGCCTCGACTCCCTCACTCTTATTTTTTAAGCTCGCTACTGCAATGTCAGCTAGCCAATTCCTTCTAATAATTGAAACATATCCTCTGGCGGTTAGCAATGACTATTTGTCACCGTGCTGCCGAGCCTGATCAGGCCAGTGCGCAATAGGCGCCGCGATGAAAGACCAATGGCTTTCCGGCAGTATCCGGCGCGCCAAACTTGCGCACCAGACCCACATAAATGATGTGATCGCCGGCATCATGGCTTGCCATCTTGTCGCAATCAAAAATGGCGACGGCATCCGTGATAATCGGGCTGCCTGTTTCCCACATCGTATATTCCACCCCCTCCATATAGGGTTGGCCCTTTTTGGCAAAACGTCCCGACAATTCCTGATGGTTCGCGGCAAGAACATTGATCGCGAAATGTTTGGCCTCCTGAAAGATACCCAGCCGGTCAGAACTTTTATCGATGCACCACAGGATCATCGGCGGATCAAGCGACACCGAACTGAAGGAGTTGGCCGTCATGGCAATGGCCTTTCCATCCGCCCCCACGGTCGTCACTAACGTCACGCCGGTTACAAAATTACCAAACGCGTTGCGCAAGGCACGGGTGTCTATAGTCATATCAACTGCCCCCTGATCATGAATTATTACTTAATTTATAGGGGCTAGAGTGATATCCGCGCAATGCCAATGTCGCCTGCGCCGCGCTGCGGACGCAAACCTGCTGTTAACACCATTTCACTAGACTGTTCCCAAACCCAATGGTCGGTAAAAGCAGGCGGAAATGGCGCAAGGCAAAAACGGCGAAGCCCCCAATATCATCATCAAGAAGATCAAGAAGATCGAGGGTGGCCATCACGGCGGCGCCTGGAAGGTCGCCTACGCCGATTTCGTCACCGCAATGATGGCGTTTTTCCTTATGCTATGGCTGCTCAGCTCCACGAGCAAAGAGCAGAAGGAGGGCATTTCAGAGTATTTCAGCGTCACCATGTCCAGTTCCGCTACCGGCGGCGGCGAAGGCATGATGGGCGGCACGAGCACGAGCACTGAGAAAAGCATCAGTGACGGATCACCCAGTGTGACCATGGCCCTTTCCGCCCCCGCGCCTCCGCCAGCCAGTGAATCCGATACCGAAAGCGAGACGCCGCCTGCCGGTGGAACCCTGGCGGCAGAATTAAGCTCTGCCGATGATGCGGCGCCAGCCGTTGGCGTGGGTGAAAAAACTGCCGGCGGGGGCGGCGCCCATGAAATGGTCACAAGTCTGAACGCCCAGCGCACGACCGCCACGCCGACAGAAGAAGCCCTCAACAAGGCGATAGCCAATCGTGAAATGAAGAAGTTCGAACTAGCCGAAAAAGAACTGAAACAAGCGATCAGCGACATCCCGGAACTGGCCCAGCTTTCAGGGCAGCTGATCATCGATCATACCCCGGAGGGAATGCGTATTCAGCTGGTCGACGAAGCCGACCGTCCCATGTTCAAGGAAGGCACCGCCGAACCCTATGTCCGGACGCGCGCCATATTCAAGGAAATCGCCAAAGTCATAAACAAGCTGCCTAACCGCATCGCAATTTCGGGACACACCGACGCCAGCGCGTTTCAACGCGAGGATGGCTATGGCAACTGGGAACTTTCCATGGACAGGGCAATGTTCAGCCGGCGTTTGCTGCAACAATCCGGCGTCCCGGACACACGGTTTTTTGAAGTCACAGGCAAGGCCAGCACCGAGCCTCTGTTTCCGGAAGATCCCTATATATCCGGCAACAGGCGGATTTCGATGACGATGATGCGCGAAGAACCCGCCCTTGCGCCCAACGCGCTTGGGGCAGACTAACCCGGAGCTTCGGCCTCGGATGGTTTGGACGCCCTGACAAGTTCCGGCGCCAGATGGTTGGACAGACGCTGAATAATCGTGATCAGTTCCAATATTTCCTGTTCACGCAACGCGTCAATCTTGTTGTGCAGCAGTTCTATTTCCAGCTCCGCCTTCACATTTATGCGATAATCATGCTCGGCGTTTCTGCGGTCGATTTCAGCCTGGCGGTTTTGACTCATCATGATGATTGGCGCGGCGTACGCCGCCTGGGTAGATAGCAGCAAATTCAGCAAAATAAAGGGATACGGATCCCATTGATAGAAATAACCGGTCAGATTCAGGATAATCCAAAGCACAAGCAGCACAGACTGAAGAATGATAAAACGCCAGGAGCCAACCGTTTTGGCAACGCTATCTGCAATTTTTGCGCCCCGTGACGCCGCGTGCCCAGGGGAATGGCGCGCCGGCCGCAGGGCGCGCAGCTCGTCTAAACGCTTGCGGTCCTCGGCGCTGAGGTGAACTTTGTCCGTTTGACCGTTGGTCACAGTCTGCTGTCGCCCGGCACTCAATACACCACAACGCTGCGGATGGATTCGCCACTGTGCATCAGGTCAAACGCGCGGTTGATATCGTTGAGCGGCATTTTGTGGGTGATCAGATCATCGATATTGATCTTGCCCTCCATATACCAGTCGACAATTTTCGGCACATCCGTACGTCCCCTTGCGCCGCCAAAAGCGGTGCCGCGCCAGACGCGGCCGGTGACCAGCTGAAAAGGACGTGTGCGGATTTCCTGCCCTGCCCCCGCGACGCCGATTATGATCGCCTCGCCCCAGCCCTTGTGACAGCATTCCAGGGCCTGGCGCATCACATCGACATTGCCGATGCACTCAAAACTGTAATCAGCACCTCCGCCCGTCAGCGAAACCAGATAGGGGACCAGATCGGCGCCTGCCTCCTGGGGATTGACGAAGTGCGTCATGCCGAAGCGTTCCGCCTGGGCGCGCCGCGCCGGATTGAAATCAACGCCCACGATCTGCGATGCGCCTGCCAGCCTGGCCCCCTGAATAACATTCAGGCCAATGCCCCCCAGCCCGAACACGACGACCTTTGATCCCGGCTCAACCTTCGCCGTGTTAATGACCGCGCCGATGCCCGTCGTAACCCCACAGCCGATATAGCAAATGGACTCGAACGGCGCATCCTCGCGGACTTTCGCAAGGGCGATTTCAGGCAGCACCGAATAATTGGCGAAGGTTGAACAGCCCATATAATGCAGGACGGGCTTTCCCTTATAGGTGAAACGGCCGGTGCCGTCCGGCATAACGCCCCGCCCCTGGGTTTCGCGGATGGCCTGGCAAAGATTGGTTTTGGGATTGAGGCAATATTCACATTGACGGCATTCAGGCGTGTACAGAGGTATGACGTGATCGCCCTTTTTAAGCGATTTAACCCCTGCCCCAACCTCGACCACCACGCCCGCGCCTTCATGGCCAAGGATCGCCGGAAACACGCCTTCCGGATCATCGCCGGAAAGGGTGAAGGCGTCGGTGTGGCAGATCCCCGTGGCCCTGATTTCAATCATTACTTCGCCTTCTTTCGGCCCGTCCAGTTGAACGGTGACAATTTCCAGCGGCTTGCCCGCCTCAAAGGCGACAGCGGCGCGAACATCCATGGTCTTCTCTCCTTAAATCATGTCCTGTAATCGACTATACAAAGTGCCCAGCATCAACAGCGGCATGCGCAGCCATGGCCCGCCGGGAAATGGCCGGTGCGGAATGCGCGCAAACACATCAAACTTTTCCGCGTCGCCCCGAATCGCATCGGCGACAAGTTTGCCCGCAAGCCCGCTCAGCGCCACACCCTGCCCGGAAAACCCCTGGGCATAATAGACATTTCCGGGGCGGCGGCCAATATCCGGCAGGCGGTTGCGCGAAATATCCACAAATCCGCCCCAGGTATGGGAAATGCCCACGTCCTGTAACCCCGGAAAGGTGGCCAGCAGGCGCTGGCGCATCCTGTTCGCCAGCGCCAGGGGGGGCACCGTTGTATAACTGACGCGCCCGCCAAACAGCAACCGCCAGTCCGCCGACAACCGGAAATAGTCGAGAACGAAATTCGTGTCTGAAACACAGGCGTTGCGGGGCAACAACCCCTGCGCCCTGTCCCTGTCCATGGGTTCGGTTGCGATGATATAGGTTCCGACCGGCATGATCCGGGCACGAATTTCAGGTTCCAGCGAACCGATATAGGCATTGCAGCACAGCACAAGCTGGCTGGCGCGTATTTCACCCTGATCCGTGACTGCCGTTGCGTTGCCCGTCCCATTCGCATCGGCTGGCTTGATTCGGATGACCCGGCTTTTTTCAAAAATCTGCACGCCCGCGCCAACCGCCGCCGCGCCAAGTCCCCGCACATATTTCAGGGGGTGCAGATGCCCGCCGCCCATATCTATCAGACCGCCATGAAACCTTTCGCTTCTGACCTGTTGCCTTACTTCGGCCCGATCCAGCAGCTGTGTCTGTGTATAGCCAAGCCCGGCAAGATAATCCTGCTCCGTGCGCAGGGCCGCCATATGTGCCGGACGCGCCGCCGCCAGCAGATAGCCCGGTTTATATTCCGCATCCATGCCATGGCGCGCTATCCGGCCGCGCACCATTTGGGTGGCTTCGAGCGAGAGCCGCCATAGTTTCCGGGCCTCGGTCCGGCCAACCAGCCGCGCCAAATTTGGCATATCCCTGGCAAAGCCGTTTATGACCTGTCCGCCATTTCGTCCGGATGCGCCCCAGCCAATGCGCTCCCCTTCCAGCACGACAACCTTATATCCGGCTTCGGCCAGGTGGAGCGCGGCGGACAGCCCCGTATAGCCACCGCCCACGATGCACGCATCGCACGTCATCGCACCCGCCAACTGCGGATGGCGGGCTGGCGCGCCAAGGCTATCCAGATAGTAGCTGGACGGCCCAAATTCAGAATCACTTTTGCTATCGGATTTCACGGGCCTGATTCCAGCTGCCGACTGCCCCGGAAAAAAAAGCAGTAGCAAGTATTGTGTTGAGGGGCAATTATAGCATCAGGTATGGCGAACGACCTAAATGGGGCAGGTGTGGCGAAAAAAATCGAAAAACAAAAAGCAATTGACCTGACTGTTCCGGAAAACTTTCTGCATATGCGGCAGGATATTTTGCGCTTTGCGGATGCAGACAGTAACGGACACCTGAATAACGTCAAATTTTTTGAGTTTTGCCAGGAAAGCCGTGTCTCGCTTTTTCGCGCCGTGGGCGCCCATGACGGGGAGGATGGACGCGCCTGGATGATCGCCTCCCTGTCCATCGCATTCCTGGGACAGGTCCACGCGCCCGGCAACATCGAGACCGGCACCCTTGTGCTGAGATTCGGGAACAGTTCCCTGCTGCTGGGCCAGGGCATGTTCAACGCCGGGCGCTGCGTCGCCACCGCCGAAATGACCATGGTGCGGGTCGATCAGGCGACCGGCAAGCCCTTTCCGATTGAACCGGTTCTGCGGGAACGGCTCAAGATGCTGGGTGGTCATGGTTAATTGCCTGCTGCATGCCTGAACTAAATGGCATTGGCTTTGCGGGCTGTTTACAGGCTAGTATGTATATGAATTACGAGGGATCCGCCCGTTGACCAAGCCCGTTAATATTCCGCGTTTCTACGTAACGGCGCCGTCGCCCTGTCCCTATCTGACAGGACGCGAGGAGCGTAAGATTTTCACCCGGCTGTCCGGAGACGAGCCGGCGCAACTGCACGATGCGCTTGCGGATATGGGGTTTCGCCGCAGCCAGAATATTGCCTACCGGCCCGCCTGCGTTGGCTGCAATGCCTGCACTTCCGCGCGCGTTCCCGTTGCGGAATTTGATCCCGGCAGAAACCTTAGGCGCATAGTGAAACGAAATCAGGACTTGCGGCTTGGCTTTGGCGGCGCCACCGCAACCATTGAGCAATATCACCTGCTGCGCCGCTATCTGCATGCCCGCCATGGCGACGGCGGCATGGCGGCGATGGACGCGTTCGATTATCAGATGATGGTGGAAGACAGCCCGATCACAACCTATCTGCTGGAATTGCGCCAACCCGACGGGGATGAAGAAGGACGCCTGATGGCCGCCTGCATCACGGACGTCGTCGGCGACGGCCTGTCCATGGTCTATAGCTTCTTTGATCCCGGAGAACAGCGGCGCAGCCTCGGCAGCTGCATGATCTTGCGGCATATCGAACTGGCGCGGGAAATGAAACTGTCCTACGTCTATCTCGGCTACTGGATCGAAGGCAGTCGCAAGATGCATTACAAGAGCCGTTTTCAGCCGCTGGAACTGCTCGGTCCGGGCGGCTGGCTCGCCCCCGGGTGTCCAAAGCCAGAGGGCGATTAGTCCTCTATGCTTCTGCCCTGGGTTTCCGGCAGAAAAAACAGCATGATCACGAAGCTCATGGCGCCGATAATCACGGGATACCAAAGTCCGCTATAAATATCGCCGGTCGCCGCCACCACGGAAAACGAGGCCGCAGGCTGAAAGCCGCCGAACCAGCCGGTGCCGATATTATAGGGCAGCGACAGGGCGGTGTAGCGAATCCGTGTCGGGAACAGTTCAACCAGCGTCGCCGCCTGCGGCCCGTACAGCGCCGTTGCCGCCGTCACCAGCAACAGTAAAATGAAAAAAATCTTTACCACGTCAATCTTTGCGGGATCGGCTTGCGAAGGATAGCCCGCCGCCAGCAACGCCTCCTTTAGCCTGGCTTCAATCTCCCTGCGCAGCGCCAGTTGTTCCGCGCCCGCGAGCGCACGGGCGTCCACGCTGTCCACACGCCTGTCCCCGATAGTCACAAATGCCTGGGCAGCCGCTGATTCCGTAACCATGCGATAACTTACGCCCGCATTGGCCAGCACCGCGCGGGCAATATCACAGGCGGAGGCAAATGTGCTGCGTCCAATGGGATCGAACTGCAACGCGCAGGTGGCCGGGTCGGCGTGCAGCGTTACGGGTGAGATTTCCTGGGACGCGGCCAGTGCCGGGTTGGCGGCCCTGGTCATTGCCTGAAAGGCCGGAAAAAATGAAATTACCGCCAGGCCTATGCCAAACAGCATGACGGGTTTCCGCCCGATCCGGTCAGACGCCCAGGCAAAGAATATATACAGAAACGCGCTTACCGCCGTGACAGCGATCATCAGCATATTAATGGTCGGCGCGGGAACCTTGAGCACGCGATCCAGGAAAAACTGCACATAGAAATGCGCCGTATACCATATGACCCCCTGCGCCATCATGATGGCGAACAGGGCAAGCAGGACAATCTTCAGGTTTGGCCACTCAAAAAACGATTCGCGTATTGGCGCGGTCGAGGCGCGGCCCTCATCCTTCATGCGCTGATAAAGCGGAGATTCTTCGAGGCGCATCCGGAACCATACTGAAATGGCCAGCAAACCAACCGAGACCAGAAAGGGAATACGCCACCCCCATGCGGTAAATTCCGCCTCCCCCAGCATCGTCCGCGTCAACAGGATGACGCCAAGCGCCCCGACCAGACCGAACGACGCCGATGTCTGGATAGCCCCTGTGTGCAGGCCCCGCCATTTGGCCGGCGCATGCTCGGCCACATAGATCGCCGCGCCGCCATATTCACCGCCGAGGGCAAAGCCCTGCACCAGCCGCAGAATAATCAGCATGATGGGTGCGGCCACCCCCGCCTGGGTATAGGTTGGCAATAATCCTATCGCACAGGTCGCCGTTCCCATCATCGTAACG
>JBEBFX010000137.1:0-8735 GCA_040081735.1 Alphaproteobacteria bacterium
TGGGTGACCCATTGCCATCGGGCGGGCGGACGGCGCCTGCTGGCCAAAGATGTTGTATTTATATGCGGGGTTGATTAGCGTGCCAGCGTCAGCCGGGCCGGAGACAATCGTGTGCTGACGGATAGCGTAAAAGGGGTCAGTCCCCGGCGCGGTAATTGCCGCGCCACCCCGGACATGCTGCAATCACGTCTTCAACGGGAGAATACAATGCGTGTCATGGAAATCAGCGGAACAGGCATCGAGTCGCTTAGGCTCGTCGAGCAGCCCGTCCCGGAGCCAATGGCCGGTGAAGTGCTGGTGCGCATGACCGCGGCGACACTCAACTACCGCGATCTGATGCTGGCCCAGGGCGGCCCGTACCGCTCGCGCACGGGACCTTATGTGCCGCTGTCGTGCGGCTGCGGCGTAGTGGAGGGGGTGGGGCAGGGCGTCACGCGCTACCGGGCTGGCGACCGGGTTGCCCCAACCTTCTTTGCGGACTGGCTTTCCGGCCCGTCCAGCGGTTCGCTTCTGTCGCGTGCGCTAGGCGGCACAGTGGATGGCGTTGCGCGCGAATATGCCTGCTTTTCGCAAGAGAGCATGGTCAAGGTTCCGGATGCGATTGGCGATCTTGAAGCCGCAACGCTGGCATGCGCCGCACTGACCTCCTGGAATGCGCTGTTTGTGGCGTGCGCCACCAAACCCGGCGATTATGTGCTGCTGCAGGGCACCGGCGGGGTTTCAATCGCCGGGCTGCAACTGGCCAAGGCGGCGGGCGCCACCGTGATTATCACCTCCTCGTCGGATGCGAAGCTTGAACGCGCCCGTGCAATGGGCGCCGATCACACGATCAATTACCGCACCAGGCCAGACTGGGGCGTGAAGGCAAAGGCCATCACCGGACAGCGTGGCGTGGACGTCGTGCTTGAAGTCGGCGGCGCCGAGACGCAGGCGCAATCCGAGGCCGCATTGACGCCCGGGGGCACGATCGCCGGTATCGGCCTGCTGGGCGGCCACCGCATCAAGGCCGCGCAGGGCAATAATGTCCGCCTGGAGACCATTTATGTCGGCAGCCGGGGCATGTTCGAAGACATGAACCGCGCCATCGCCGCCAACGGCATAAGGCCCGTCGTAGACAAGGTGTTCCCGATGCAAGACCTGGGCGCCGCCATGAAAGCATTGCAGTCCGGGTCCATCTTCGGAAAGGTGGCAATCCAGATCGGGGCCTGATCGTTACAAGTCTGCGGCGTAACGGGTGACGGGCGCTCTATCCAGAGAACAGCCTTCGCAACCTTAACGTCTGCGGGAGGGGACCTGCCTGGAGGGACGCAATCCCTCTCTCGAATCTATTTCCTTCACGTTGGATCGCAACCCCTACGGCGTCATCGCGGGCGAAGCGCAGCGATCCAGAGTCACCCGGAAAGGTCTGAATTCGTGTCCCTGGATTGCCGCGTCGCTTCGCTCCTCGCAATGACGCGGTGGGAGGTGCGGTTAATGGGAAAGATAACTGTCATCTCAATATCTGACCCCCTTTGCCCGCGAACCGATATCAAGCAGAGGTGCTGATCTTAGTTTGATAGAATTCACACATACATGTCCGAAAATTCTTCTTGAGTTCTTTGCTTTCTTTAAGTTCCGCCAAATACTTCGGGGCCGTATCCATTATATCGTCGGCGAGCGTGCGGATGGAGATATAGATACGATGGTCATAAAATAGCGGCCAAGGCGTTGGGTGCCGCGTGATTTTCTTAGGCCTTTTAAGAGGGCACAGTTTGATCGGGGGATCGTGCGCCTCCTCTGAGATCGTCCATGTCAACAACATCTGCCTTTCATTTATCCTACAGTCTTTTTGGGTGTTGAGGACGAAGTATGGGTGACTCAGGTGGGCTAGCTTGTGTCGAAATGCAATATACGCGACCTTTAAGAGATAGTCGTCATACCGGTCAGGCGGTGCAAAGGCGCGCATATACTTTATAAGCTGCTCGTGGCTGTGCCCGCGCATCTGACCTGCATAAAGGCTGCTGAAAAAGTCCAGCAGCGAAAAGCACGCCATCAGTCCAGGCATATAGGCGTGACTGTTGTTCTCGTCAGGCCTGAGACAAATGGCGATGTCCTTTTTGAAGCCCTTCAGCCGCCGTTCGATAAAAATTTGCGCAAAATTGACCACGCCGTCGTCGGTTGTGATATCATAATCTGCCATTTTCCGATTCACTCCTCTAACTGAATCCTTGAGGAGAATATCGTATTAAATAGAACGACACCTCTAATCCCTGAAATTACTCCGCCGCTGCTGAATGCGGGTGTGCGGGCGGAGTCCACAGCGTGCTCAGCTGGCGCATGACGCGGCGCTCGCTTGGGTCCCAGGCGTCGCGGCGGTGCACCGTGCCGAGCGTGTCGAACATTATCATATCGCCGGCCCGCCAGTCATGGGCGTAGACATATTCCGGCCGGGTCGAATGGGTGGTGAGCTGTTTCAGCAGGTCATTGCTTTCATCCATTGGCATGCCGACGATGTAGCGGGTAATTCCCTTGCTCACATAGAGGATTTCGCGCCCGGTATCCGGGTGGCGGATGATCACCGGATGCTCCGTCACAGGAATGGGCGGACGTGAAATACCCATGCGCCGGTCGCGCTCTTTCTTGGCCTTGAACTCTTTGCGAAACGCCATGGCCGCAGGGGAGGTGTCGCTTAACCCGTTGTCTTCGGCGCCAATGACGTGGCCCGTGACGCTGTGAAATGCGCTCAACGGCCGCAGCATTTCCACCATGGCGCGCGGCAACCGCTCCAATGCCGCGTACTGACTGTTAAAACAGGTTTGCGGCCGGATTTTCGCCGGGATTTCCACGGCTTCGAGAAAGCTTTCCTTGCCCACGGTTGAGGCATAGGAATAATCCGCATGCCATTCCAGCGACGCGGACGCCGTGGTGCCTTCCGGGATGCCCTCGGCATCGATCAAATTATTCACCCGCAGAATTTCCGCCACCGGATCAATGCCGCCGTACCATTGCGACCCGTTGATCAGATTGCCAAAACGGCAGGCGAACCGCACCAGTTGCTGGTCGGCGGGTTGCGCATGGCCGCGAAACACCAGCACCTGATGGCGCTGCAACGCCTGGCGTATTGCCTGTTCGTCCGTGTCCGGCAATTCGGTTTTGGGATTCCAGCCAAGCACAATGGCGCCCAGCGGCGCATCAATCGGCTTCACTTCAATGGTCATGGATTATCCTCCAATCTGGAAGGCGGATCCACGTACACGGCATAAGCACCCGCACCCGCCTTTCCTTATTTTAAGGATATGCTAGCGGGACGCCGGACCAGTGTAAACCGCAGTTTACTCCAGCCCGGCCTGCTCAATCTGGCATATAACATGTAACCAGATATTCGCCAATAATTGCGCGGCCGCCTTATTCTTCATATATGTCCCGCCGTTGGCCAATAGAAACGATGGATACAAACTGCGCATCATGATCCACATGGTACAGCACCCGGTAATCGCCCACGCGCAGGCTGCGCAGATGATGCAGGCTGTGCCGCAGCGGCTTACCAAATCGCATTGGATCAATCGTCAGTTTCGTCTCGATTGATTTGCGGATGCGCCGCCTGACAGTCAGGTCCAGCCGCGCAATATCTTCGCGGATAACACTGTCCGCGTAGCGCAGCTTCCACACCTGCTACTTCCAGGCGTCTTCGTGGCTGATCCACTTTTTGTTGCCGGCGAACCGTGCGTCGCCATGTCTGGAAAGCAGTATATCTTCATGCAGCTCCAGGGCCTCGCGGATCAAATCCGCGGCGGTTGAGGAGATCGAGCGGTGCAGCCGTCCCGCCAGATCAGAGAGCAGAATATTGGTCTCCTCATCAAGCATGACCTGGATTCTTGGATTGCCGGTTGTCATCGTCATATCTCCATCAGCACGAAGCCAAGTGTACCACTAATTACACACTTGGGCAAGGTGGCTCCTGGTTGCGCTTCTCTGGACGCCGGACCCGTGTAAACCGCAGTTTACTCCAGCCCGGCCTCGATGGCGTCCTCGACGGTGCGCAGGCCGGGGCGTTTGGCGCAGACCATGACGGCCATATTGCCGGGCGCGTGCTCGTTTTTCCACATTTTGGTGTGCGCCCTGGGAATATCCTGGAACGGGAATACCTCCGACATGCAGGGGTCAATGCGCCGCTCGATCACCAGGCGGTTGGCCTGGCTGGCCTGTTTCAGATTGGCGAAGTGGCTGCCCTGAATGCGTTTTTGCCGCATCCACACAAAGCGCGCATCGAAGGTAAGGTTGAACCCGGTAGTGCCGGCGCAGAATACAATCATGCCGCCGCGCTTGCATACCATGCATGATACCGGAAAAGTTGCCTCGCCCGGATGTTCAAACACGAAATCCACATCCTCGCCCTTGCCGGTAATGTCCCAGATGGCCTTGCCGAACTTGCGCACCTCGGTCATATATTCGGCAAACCCCGGCCCGTTCACCGTCGGCAACTGCCCCCAGCAGTTGAAATCATTGCGGATGATCACACCCTTGGCGCCCAGCGACATCACAAATTCACGCTTGCTTTCGTCCGACACCACGCCGATGGCGTTGGCGCCCGCCGTGGCGCAGAGTTGCACGGCGAATGAGCCCAGCCCGCCGCTGGCGCCCCACACCAGCACATTATCGCCGGGGCGCAGAATATGCGGCCGGTGGCCAAACAGCATGCGGTAGGTGGTGGCGAGGGTCAGCACATAACACGCGCTTTCCTCCCAGGTTAGATGCCGGGGGCGCGGCATGATCTGTTGCGCCTGCACCCGGCAGAATTGCGCGAACGAGCCATCCGGGGTTTCGTATCCCCAGATGCGCTGGCTGTTGGAGAACATAGGATCGCCGCCATTGCATTCCTCGTCGTCGCCGTCGCTTTGGTTGCAATGCACAACAACTTCGTCGCCGACCTTGCAGCGAGTGACCTTTGATCCCACCGCATAGACAATGCCCGACGCGTCCGATCCGGCGATATGATAGGGCTGTTTATGCACGTCGAACACCGACATCGGCGTGCCCAGGGCCGCCCAGACGCCGTTATAATTGACGCCCGCCGCCATCACCAGCACCAGCACTTCCTGGCTGTCGAGCGTTGGGGTCTCGACCACTTCCAGCTGCATGGCCTGTTCCGGCGGCCCCTGCCGGTCACGCCGGATCGCCCAGGCGTACATATTCTTCGGCACATGGCCGAGCGGCGGAATTTCGCCGATTTCGTATAAATCTTTTAATTGTTGCGGCTTAGCTTGGGCTTGCGACATGGGGTGTAACTCCAGGGGCGCGGGTTTGACTAAAACTAAGTCATATTGCTTGATAAAGCGCTTACGCGGCGTCAATTCAAGCGTTTTTTGCACCGCAACAAAGAATATGATATTTATGTGAAAATATCCATACCGATGGAATCAGGCCATGACAGACGCAAAAGCACCCCATAACACCCCGCAGAAAGACGCGCCCTGGATCTTGCGCACTTATGCAGGGCATTCCACGGCCGAGGCGTCAAACGCGCTGTACCGCAGTAATCTGGGCAAGGGGCAGACCGGCCTGTCGGTGGCGTTCGATCTGCCGACGCAGACCGGGTATGACGCCGATCATGTGCTGGCGCGCGGCGAGGTCGGCAAGGTGGGGGTGCCGGTGGCGCATCTTGGCGATATGCGCGCGCTGTTCGAGTGTATACCGTTGCAGAACATGAACACGTCGATGACCATCAACGCCACCGCGCCGTGGCTGCTGGCGTTGTATATTGCCGCCGCCGACGAACAGGGGGCGCCGCGCGCCGCGCTCACCGGCACTACGCAGAATGATCTGATCAAGGAATATCTGTCGCGCGGCACCTATATTTTTCCGCCCGCCGCCAGCCTGCGGCTGACCTCGGACATGATCGCCTATACGTACCGCGAACTGCCAAAATGGAACCCGGTGAACGTGTGTTCCTATCACCTGCAGGAGGCGGGGGCGACGCCGGTGCAGGAACTGGCCTTTGCGCTCGCCAACGCCTTCACCATTCTGGATACGGTCAAGGCCAGCGGTCAAGTGCCGCCGGAAGATTTTGCGCAGGTGGTCGGGCGCATCAGTTTTTTTGTGAATGCCGGGGTGCGGTTTATCACCGAGATGTGCAAGATGCGCGCGTTCGGCGAATTATGGGATGAACTCACACTCGAACGCTATGGCGTGCAGGATGCAAAGCTGCGCCGCTTCCGCTATGGCGTGCAGGTCAATTCGCTCGGCCTGACCGAACCGCAGCCGGAAAACAACGTGTACAGAATATTGCTGGAAATGCTGGGGGTGGTGCTGTCAAAAGACGCCCGCGCCCGCGCCGTGCAACTGCCCGCATGGAACGAGGCGCTGGGCCTGCCGCGCCCGTGGGACCAGCAATGGTCGCTGCGCCTGCAGCAGATTGTCGCCTATGAAACCGACCTGCTGGAATATGGCGATATTTTTGACGGTAGTCATGTGATTGCCGCGCGGGTGGCGGAACTGAAACTTGAGGCGCGCGCGGAACTGGCCCGCATTGACGATATGGGCGGCGGCATCGCGGCGGTCGAATCCAGTTACATGAAACAGAAGCTGGTGGAATCCAACAGCGCCCGCCTGAACGCCATCGAGGCCGGTTCGCATATTGTCGTGGGCGTCAACAAATTCACCGAAACCGAGGTCTCGCCACTGTCGCAGGGCGCGGACGGCGGCATCATGACGGTAGATGAAACGGTCGAGGCGCAGGCGATTGAACGCCTGAAAGCCTGGCGCGCACAGCGTGACGGCGACGCCGTAAAAACCGCGCTGGCGGAGTTGCGCCGCGCCGCGCAGGACGGGCGCAACATCATGCCGCCCTCGATTGCAGCGGCCTTTGCTGGCGTCACCACCGGCGAATGGGCGGCGGCCTTGCGCGAAATTTTCGGCGAATACCGCGCCCCCACAGGTGTGGGCAGGGCCGCGCGCAACAGCGGCGGCGCGGCGCTTGAGGACGTGCGCAAAGCGGTCGAGGCCGTATCCGCCAAACTGGGACGGCGCCTGAAATTTCTGGTCGGCAAGCCCGGCCTCGACGGCCATTCCAACGGCGCCGAACAGATCGCCGTGCGCGCCCGCGACGCCGGCATGGAAGTCGTGTACGAAGGCATCCGCCTGACCACCGCGCAGATCGTCAACGCCGCACTCGAGGAAGGCGTGCATGTGGTCGGCCTCTCAATCCTGTCCGGCAGCCATGTGGCCCTTGTGCTGGATGTACTGGACCGCATGCGCGCCGCAGGCCTCGGCGACATTCCCGTGATCATCGGCGGCATCATCCCGCCAGAGGACGAAGCCAGACTGCGCAATGCCGGCGTGGCGCGCGTGTACACGCCCAAGGACTATCAGCTTAATGACATCATGGCCGACATCGTGAAGGTGGTGGATGCGAAGTGCGATAAGGCGGCGTGAGGGGGTTACCTCAGACCCCTTTTTTGAGCTCCCCCTGATTTATCTTGAATTACAGTTAAGAATCATCTAAGAACACATCATGAACGATTAATTTGGATCATGACCTGTATGGTAGAACTTTTACGCGCTGTTTTGGAAAATGTCCGTGAGCAGATCAGGGAAAGAATTGGTGCAATTCGTCATCCTGTTACTGGCGAGTTTCCAACGGTCATCGTCAAGGGGGATGATATCGAAAATCTGAACATAATGGTGGAAGGATCACCTGAGTTGGTTGCTTTGGTCAGGCAGCGATTAGGCACTAATATAGAGGAAGTGAACGTTGAATCTGTGGTCGATATGACTTCGCCGAAAGTCTTTCTTAGCTATACATCAGATGATCGAAACTTGGCGGGGTCGATTGCAATGGCTTTACAAGCGAAGGGCATCGATGTTTGGTGGGATCAATGGTGCATTTATACCGGAGATAGTTTGCGACAGAAAATTGATAATGGGATAACTAATTGTACGCATTTCATTGTACTTTTAACGCCGCACTCAATTAACAAGCCTTGGGTCAATCAGGAAATGGACGCTGGCCTTGTCGGCAAGCTCCAGGGGCAGTGCAAATTCCTTCCAGTACGGCATGAACTGCCCGCAACAGCCCTGCCTCCCCTGCTTTCAGGTATGTTCGCGCCAGAGATAACGACCGACGAACACCTTGAACAGCTTATCAATGACATTCACGGCATTAGCCGGAAACCGCCCCTTGGCACGCCGCCTGATGCTGTTACAGTAGCTGCCAAAACATCCACGGGCTATTCGCCTGCTGCAACTGCCATTGCGCGATTTTTTGTAGAGCAGGGAAAAGATGGCTTATTGTATGAAACTCAAGTCACGTTTGATGAACTGGCGAATGCGACAGGCCTAAGCGCTGAAGACATGAAGGACGCGCTTTATGAGCTTTCCGTCTACGTAAATTTTTCTCAGCATCTCAATAGTCAAGATCGCGTTATGGTGAGGGAAACGTTATACGCTGAGTTTGATCGTTACTGGATGGATTGGAATACGGCTGACGATGCCCTTTGTCTTGCGACCGATCTTGTCCATGACGAAAATTTTCCATCTAATCCTCAGGAAATTGTCGAGCGATACGGTTGGACACCACGTAGATTGAACCCGGTCATCTGTTATCTTTTAGAGCGGAAGCTGATTGTTGATTATTCGGCGTTGGGAACCCAGCCTTTCGCCATTGCATGGATAAGTAAGAATGAAATTACGAGACGTTTTGTGAAGAGCCGTTCATAGGGAATCGACAAAAGGGACATAACCTTCTTTCACCCCCCCCA
>JBEBFX010000138.1:0-8731 GCA_040081735.1 Alphaproteobacteria bacterium
TATCGTCAAAAGCAGTCCGATACTGGCTGTTACCGGCACGACGTTCATCAGCATGCTGTATTCGCTGGATTCCAGCGGCGTCCGCATTGTCGGCAGCATCGCCAGCGGCTTGCCTCCATTTACGATGCCTTCATTCGATCCGGATTTATGGCGTTCACTCGCTGGATCGGCCTTGCTGATCAGTGTCATCGGATTTGTTGAATCGGTCTCGGTGGCGCAGACACTGGCTGCCAAGCGGCGCCAGCGCATTGTGCCGGATCAGGAACTAATTGGTCTTGGAGCCGCCAATATTGCCTCGTCTCTGTCAGGCGGATTTCCCGTGACCGGCGGGTTTGCGCGATCGGTTGTAAATTTTGACGCTGGCGCCGAAACACCGGCGGCAAGCGCGTTCACGGCCATCGGTATTGCCGCCGCAACCGTGTTTTTGACGCCGTTCCTGTTTTTTCTGCCGCAGGCGACACTGGCGGCAACGATAATCGTCGCAGTGCTTTCACTGATTGATATGCGCGTAATAAAGCGCACCTGGGTCTATTCGAAGTCTGATTTTGCGGCGATGTTCGCAGCGATGGTTCTTACCCTGCTGGCCGGGGTTGAAATTGGAATCCTGTCCGGGGTTGTGCTTTCCCTTTTGATCCATCTGTACCGGACCAGCCGCCCCCATTGCGCCATCGTCGGACAGGTTCCCGGCACGGAACATTTCAGAAATATTCTGCGTCATCATGTCGTGACCAGCGATTATGTCCTTAACCTGCGGGTTGATGAAAGCCTGTATTTTCCAAACGCCCGTTTTTTGGAAGATACGGTGCAGAATCTTGTTTCCGAAAATTCTGCCGTCAAACACGTGGTGCTGATGTGCCCTGCCGTAAACTCCATTGACGCCAGCGCGCTGGAAAGTCTGGAAGCGATCAATACAAGATTGAGGGATTCAGGCGTAAAACTGCATTTTTCTGAAATCAAGGGCCCGGTGATGGACCAGTTGCAGCGCAGCCATTTCCTGCAGGAATTAAGCGGCAATGTCTATCTCAGCCAGTACGAGGCATTCGCGGCGCTTGATCCGGCTGCTGCCCGAAATGCGCTGGGCCGTTAATCTTTCAGACTAAATCGTCGGCAATCCGGCCGTCTTTAATAAAGCCGACGATAGCCGCCGCCGCACGGGCCGGCGCGGACTGCGAAAAATTTGCGAATGTATAATTGAAGGCTTGCTTCTGCGCTGCTTCGAAGCGTGTTTGCCATTCCTGCCCGTGCGTCAGGGCCGCGTGCAGTTCGGAAATGTTTTCTGCAACCCTTCCCAGAGACCACCAGAAATATTCATCCCTGTTCCGCCATGCATGGCGGCGGGGATTGAGAAATATAACGGGACGCGGATGCATCAGAAATTCGTATACCTGGCTGCTCCAGTCCCCCAGATAAATGTCGGCCTCCAGCGTATAGCTCATATCGACGCTGCGTGAACTGCCCGTGTCGATCAACACATGTTTGAGATCCCTGTAAGGCGTCAATTCCTCGCTGGTTATTATCCCGTCATCAAACATGCGGACATGCGGCGCGAAAATCAGATTGAACTGATCGGATTGGGCGAAATATTCCATGACCTGATGTCCAATATTATGCCAGGAACTGTGCTGTCCATTATGATGCGGGTTATACAGAACCGTTTTACGGCCATTGCTGAAACTGGGTGAACGCTGTTTCCCCATACGTTCGACCAGATCAAATTTGGAATAACCGCTAACGAAATAATGTCCCGGCCGCAGCAGCTTTTTATTTAACAGGCGGTCGCGCCGTTTGGCGCCCGGCAAAAGAACCAGATCAAAATCCCGGATGCGGGTATCCCAGTCCCGCTCGTCGTCGCCTGCGCCATGGGTGGTATGCACGAACTTTGTATTGCGTAATCCCATATGGCGCAGCCGGAGGCTCGTCCTTTCGGGCACGACAAGAACATCAAACTGTGAAATTGTCCGGATATTCCATATCAGGGTCATCAGTTTGGGAACTGAACTTGCTTCCGGTCTCCGGGAATATGGATAGGGAGGCGTAATTTTCTGATAGCGCAGCGCGCTGGCGTCATAATGATTTGCCAGAAACCTGAGATAGTCCAGTTGCCCGTCGCTGCGCGCGAGCAGGGTTACCTCAATTTCCGGATAATCACAGCTAAGTGCGCAGGCAACAGGCAGGCTGTGAAAGATCTGATGGGACTGGGCGTTGAAGATAAAGCCGATTTTCATGCGATTTCACTGTTTGCGCCAATCCGCCGCTGGTTTTCCGGGCTTGCGCCTGAAATCCGAAGTTTATTGCAAACCACCCATATCCCGTCTTCCGGTAAACAACCTGTCGCGACATGACACCTAGCGCAGCAAATGCCGGTGCAGCAATTCCAGCGCCGCATAGACCGCCTCCATGCGGATTTCTTCCCGGCCGATATCGCCGAAATGATAAAGTTCATGAATGATGGGTTTGCGTTCGCGCGCCGCGGCGACGTGCACCAGACCCACAGGTTTCATTCTGGTTCCTCCGCCCGGCCCGGCGATGCCAGTAACGGCGACGGCCAGATGGGCATTGGAATTTTCCACCGCGCCTTCGGCCATCATGCGGGACACAGGTTCACTTACCGACCCGACGTCCGCCATCAGATCGCCCGGGACGCCCAGCAGGTCGCGTTTTGCCTCGTTGCTGTAGGTCACAAAGCCGCGATCAAACACCGAAGACGCGCCAGGTATGGAGCACAGACACGCGGCGACCAGCCCACCGGTGCACGATTCCGCCGTCGCAATGCGCAGTCCTGCCGCCTTGCAGTCAGCCAGCAGCATTTCGGCAAGTTTCAGGGTTTTGATTGGGAACATGTTTGTGCGTCTCCTGCTAAGTCCTACCTGATCACGTATAGGCCCAGATGCATCAGCATTAATGCGTACGCCCCGGCAATCATATCATCAAGCATTATACCAAATCCGCCGGATAGTTTGCGGTCCGCCGCATTTGCGGGCCATGGTTTGAAAATATCGAACAACCTGAATATCATAAATGCTGCAAAATAGGCGGACACATCAAGCGGCACAAATAACAGGGTCAGCCATTGACCGGCGATTTCATCAATCACGACATTCTGACTGTCCTTCAGGCCGGCAGCCTGAGTGTAGCGTCCGGCGGCCCAGATCCCAATGCCAAATACGGCTATGGCTGCGCCCAACAGTCCCCATGGTCCGGCGGACCAGACGATTACCCAGGCAAACGGCAGGGCAGCCAGTGATCCCCAGGTGCCGGGCGCGCCAGGCAGCAGGCCAGACCCGAACCATGTGGCGATGAGACTGACTGGGTGGTGAAATTTCAAGCCAGGGGGAAGGGCTGAAATGATCATTTTGGCAGGCTCACACATGCCACTGCCTGGGCGGCAATCCCCTCATTTCGTCCTGTAAAGCCCAACCCTTCGGTCGTCGTGGCTTTCACCGAGACTGACCCCGGCGGCAGACCAAGGATATGCTCTATGCGCTGCTGCATTAAAATGCGATGGGGGCCGATACGCGGCGCTTCACAGATGAGGGTGACATCCAGATTGATGATCTGGCCCCCGGCGTGACGCACAAGCATTCCCGCATGGGCCAGAAAAATATGGGACGGCGCGTCTTTCCATTGGGGATCGGACGGCGGGAAGTGCTGGCCGATATCTCCCTGGGCGATGGCCCCCAGGATGGCGTCCGTCAGGGCATGCAGGCCAACGTCCGCATCGGAGTGTCCGGCCAGTTTTCTGCTGTGGGGAATTTCCACGCCGCATAACATGACGGCGTTTCCGGGTGCGAATCGGTGCACGTCATAGCCCTGTCCCATTCGCGTCTGCATCGGGGTTGCCGCGAGCAAGCGTTTCGCGCGGGCAAAGTCGCCGTCATGGGTAATCTTGAAATTATCCTCATTGGCCGCAACCAGACGCACACAAAGGCCCGCATGTTCCGCCACCCCGGCATCGTCTGTCAGAGTCAGGCCGGTGGCATTGCGGTGAGCGTCAAGAATAGCCTGGTAGCGAAACCCCTGAGGGGTTTGTGCGCGCCATAGATTATCGCGAGAGACCCCGCGAAGTACGTCCTGTCCCTGAGACAGTTTCACTGTGTCGGTCATCGGAATGGCTGCAATCGCGCCGTCGGCCTCTTGCAACGCTGCAATCACCGCATCAATCGTTGCAGAATCGGCAAACGGCCGTGCGGCGTCATGGATCAAAACCAGATCAGGGGCATCCGGAAGCAGGGCTTCCAGACCCAGCAGCGCCGAGGCCTGACGGTTCGCCCCCCCAAAGACCGGGGGATCAAGATTTAAACCGTCCGTAGCTATGGCGTAAAGTTCCTGATCGCCGGGGCTAATAACCACGATTACCCGATTAATTGAAGGGTGCCGGGCAAAGCACAGGATGGTGTGACGTAACACCATTTTACCGTTCAATTGCCGATATTGTTTCGGAACCGTACCGCCAGCGCGCAGCCCTTTTCCCGCTGCCATGATCAATGCCGTAATCCGCATGCTTTCTTCTCAACCAAATGTGCGCCCTGGCCCCGGAGCAGATAACTCAAATGTCCGATCAGGTAACGTGCGCTGCAATAAAAGTCTTGCAGCCCTGGGACTTCATTGCTACATTGCACATATATTAATCACCTTCATAGATTGCCTAATATATGAGCATTTCTCTGGGATCAGTTAAAATCACACATCCGGTTTTCCTGGCGCCGCTGTCAGGCATAACCGATTTACCCATGCGCCGCATCGTGCGTGAACAGGGGGTTGGCCTTGTTTACTCCGAAATGCTGGCGACAAGGGAATTAATGTCACGCCCCGTTGCGCACCAGCGCCGGTTGCGCCGAACCGAAGATGAAAAGCCGCTGGCAATACAGATTGCAGGGTGCGAGGCCTACTGGATGGGGGAAGCGGCACGGATTTGTGCAGATATCGGCGCGCAGATTATTGATATCAATATGGGGTGTCCCGCCAAAAAGGTTGTGAACGGCTATTCCGGTTCTGCGTTGATGCGAGATCTAGATCTGGCGCAGGCGCTGATTGCAGCGACGGTGCAGGCAGTCAAGATTCCGGTTACTTTAAAAATGCGCACCGGCTGGGATGGCGCCAGCCGCAATGCCCCGGAACTGGCGCGCCGCGCCGAGGACATGGGTGTGCAACTGATTTGCGTTCACGGACGCACCCGGTGCGAATTCTATTCGGGACGCGCCGACTGGGATTATGTCGCCCAGGTCAAACAATCGGTGCGGATTCCGGTCGTCATTAACGGAGATATCGAAACCGAGGAAGACGCAAAGACGGCGCTGTCACAGTCTGGCGCAGATGCGGTGATGGTCGGACGCGGCGCTCAGGGCCGCCCCTGGTTTCCAGACCAGATACGGCACTTCCTTTCGACGGGACGCAAGCTGGCCGCGCCCCCCGTTCATCGCCAATATGAAATCATGCGCAAACATTACGTCGAAATGATTTTACATTACGGCGAAACTATCGGGGTGCGCATGGCCCGTAAACATCTGGGCTGGTATCTGAAATCCATGCCTGGGGGAGGGCCGCTGCGCAGTTTGCTGATGACGATGGATAGTTCCGCAGAGGTGTTGGCGGCGCTGGACCGGTATCGCTTTGAACAAATCCACAAGATTGCCGCCTGATGACAGAAACCATGATAGACGGCGTTCGCGCCGGGCGTAAGAAAAGCGGCCTCAACGCGAGCGCGGCTGTAATACTTGACGCGATTCCAGACCCGGTAGTTGTCGTGGATGAGGCGGACAGGGTTTACTACGTCAACTCCCAGGCCCAGCAGTTTTTTAAATCCAGCACGCATATGCTTGCAGGCCAGCCGTTAAATAAACTGGTCCCGTTCGGCAGCCCGGTGCTTGATATGGTCGCCCATGTGCGGCGGGCAGGGGCTGCTGTTTGGGAATATGAGGTAAATTTAAGCACACCCCACGCGGGGGTGCGTGTAGCTGACGTACAGGTGGCGCCGATCGGGGACCATAGCGGGTCCGTGCTGCTGGTGCTGCGGGAAACGAGCATCGCGCGCAAGATGGATCAGCAACTGACGCACCGGGGCGCGGCGCGATCAGTCACGGGCATGGCCAGCATGCTGGCCCATGAAATAAAAAACCCCCTGTCGGGAATTCGGGGCGCAGCACAGCTTGTCGAGCAAGGCGCCAGTGAAGCGGACAGGATGCTGACACGATTGATCTGCTCTGAAACGGATCGAATCTGCGAACTGGTTGATCGGATGGAAGCCTTCAGCGATCAGCGGCCCCTGCAGCGCGTCCCGGTCAACATTCATCAGGTGCTGGAATATGTCAGGCGCATTGCATTGGCTGGCTTCGCCAAGAATATCCCCATCGCGGAGGAATATGACCCCTCGTTGCCCGAAGTAATGGGCGACAGGGATCAACTGATACAGGTGTTCCTCAATCTGGTTAAAAATGCCGCCGAGGCCCTGGAGGGTGTTGCGGGCGCTGAAATCACGCTGTCCACCGCCTACCGGCATGGCATGCGTCTGACCTTGCCGGGGGGCAACGTCAGGATGGCGCTGCCGTTTGAAGTCTGTGTCCGTGATAACGGACCTGGCATTCCGGACGATATCCGGGATCACCTTTTTGATCCGTTCGTCAGCTCCAAGCCTAATGGAACCGGTCTCGGCCTGTCATTGGTCGCCAAAATTATAGGCGATCATGGCGGTATTATCGAATGCGACACCTCTCCCAGACGCACCACATTCCGGACCCTGTTACCTATCAGAGAGCGCGCAAATCAAGGTGGTTCAAAATCATGAGCATGCCATCCAGCTCACCCATCCCCGAAACGATCATCATCGCAGATGATGATAATGCAATTCGAACAGTGCTTAATCAGGCGCTCGTGCGGCTTGGCTATAATGTTCGCACCACCGGGAACCTGGCTAATCTGTGGCGCTGGATGTCTGAGGGAGAAGGCGATCTGCTGATCACGGATGTCATGATGCCGGATGGCAATGTGTTTGACATGCTGCCCCGCATCAAAAAGCACAGGCCCGGACTTCCGGTTATCGTCATGAGCGCGCAAAACACATTGATGACGGCGCTCAAGGCGGCGGAGAAAGGGGCTTATGAATATCTGCCCAAGCCATTTGATCTGAACGAGCTGACCAAAGTTGTAAAACGCGCCCTTGCGTCGCGGAAAAACCCGCCCTCCGATACACCGGCGGCGGGCGCCAGTCAGGAGGAGGAATTACCCCTGATTGGCCGGTCGCCGGCGATGCAGGAGATCTATCGCATACTTGCGCGCCTGATGGGCACTGACCTGACCGTCATGATCAGCGGTGAATCCGGCACCGGGAAGGAATTGGTGGCGCGGGCGCTGCATGATTATGGCAAACGCAAAACCGGCCCCTTTGTCGCCATCAATATGGCGGCGATCCCGCGTGAGCTTATCGAAAGTGAATTGTTCGGTCACGAAAAAGGCTCCTTTACAGGGGCGGCAAACCGCGCCTCGGGGCGCTTCGAACAGGCCGAGGGCGGCACGCTTTTCCTGGATGAAATTGGTGACATGCCGCTTGAGGCGCAGACCCGGCTGCTGCGCGTTTTGCAGGAAGGCGAATATATGATGGTCGGGGGGCGCACGCCGATCCGCGCGAATGTGCGTATCGTCGCCGCGACCAATCGTGATCTGCGTCAGCAAATCGCCCAGGGCCTGTTCCGGGAAGATTTGTTTTACCGTTTGAATGTCGTGCCGATGCGGCTGCCGCCCCTGCGCGAACGGACCCAGGATATTCCCGATCTGGTGCGGTTTTTTCTGAACCGCGCCGAGGCGGAGGGTTTACCCGCCAAAACCCTCGAACCGGCGGCTCTGGAATTGATGAAACGGCATCGCTGGCCCGGCAATGTGCGCGAGCTTGAAAATCTTACCCTTCGCCTGGCCGCACTCTATCTCGATGAAGTGATCAGTGCTGATATTATCGAGGCAGAACTGCTGGACAGTCAGGGTTTACCGGCAGAAGAATCGGTTTCAGGCGGCAATGATAGTTTGAGTGCGGCGGTGGAACGCAACCTGATCCGCTATTTTGCCGATCATGGCGATGACCTGCCTCCATCGGGGCTGCATGAGCGCATATTGCGTGAAATTGAACGCCCGATGATTGCGATCTGCCTGACCGCCACCAAGGGAAACCAGATCAAGGCGGCCGAACTTCTCGGCCTGAACCGCAACACATTGCGCAAGAAAATCCGGGATCTTGATATATCGGTGACGCGCGTGGTGCTGTAGCACGCGATTGATGGATTAGACCTGCCCAGGCCACATTTATGATTGGGGCCATTTGGCGAGCAGGTTCGCAGTGACGATTATCACAGAATATTGTGAACAATCTTTACATGAATATCGTACTAACCATATTGTTATCACCGGCAAGTGAATTGTTCGCTGGCTTGGCGGGATTACAATTGCGGGCGGCACTGGCTGCCCGCTGATTTCTGAGACCATTTTTACAAGTCCGGGTTTTTTCTGGAATGCCTTTACTTGTTCACGTAAATTGCCGGGTGCTTTACACTTAAGGCTGGTTTTTCATGGCGGATGACTTTCTCAACTCTACCATAACAACAGGCTCCATCGCTGTTGGCGGTACGGCGAACGGAAATATCGAAGCCGCAGGCGATAATGACTGGTTTCGGGTTTCTCTCACCGCAGGGCATATCTACAGATTTGATCTTGAGGGGGCGCCCACGGCCCGTGGAACACTCGCGGATCC
>JBEBFX010000139.1:0-8730 GCA_040081735.1 Alphaproteobacteria bacterium
CGGTGACTGTTTTGCTGCGATCCGCGCCAAGGATATTATTGTTCACCATCCCTACGAATCATTTGATGTGGTGGTGCAGTTTTTACGCCAGGCGGCCATTGACCCCGATGTAGTCGCGATCAAACAAACGCTTTATCGCGCGGGCATGGACAGTCCGATCGTCAAGGCGCTGATCGAAGCCGCCGAAAACGGAAAATCCGTAACGGCGCTGGTCGAACTAAAGGCGCGATTTGATGAAGCGGCGAACATTCAGCTTGCCCGGGAAATGGAACGCGCCGGCGTTCAGGTGGTATTTGGCTTCCTGCAACTGAAGACCCACGCCAAGGTAAGTCTTGCCGTGCGCAGGGAAGGCAGCGACTTGCGTTCCTATGTGCATTTTGGCACCGGCAACTATCATCCGGTGAACGCGCGCATCTATACGGATCTGTCGCTGTTCAGCGCCGATCCGGCATTGTGCCGCGACGCCGCGCAATTTTTTAATTATTGCACCGGTTACTCCGAGCCTGCCCAGCTGGCGAAAATCTCCATGGCGCCGATTAATCTGCGCGCCCGCATCATGGGCCATATCGAATCGGAAATTGCCTTCGCCAGGGCGGGGAAACCGGCGGATATCTGGCTGAAACTTAATTCACTGGTTGACCCGGAAGTGATCAAGGCGCTTTACAGGGCATCCCAGACGGGTGTGCATATTGAGCTTGTGGTGCGGGGCATATGCTGTTTGCGCCCGGGCGTGCCGGGGCTGTCGGAAAATATTCATGTGCGCAGTATCGTCGGGCGGTTTCTTGAACATTCCCGGATATTCTGTTTTGGCAACGGACAGGGCTTGCCCTCCAGCAGGGCGGTGATCTATATCGGGTCGGCCGATATGATGACTCGCAATCTGGATTTTCGTGTTGAAACCCTGGTGCCCGTGGAAAATCCGACCGTGCATAAACAGGTGCTTGATCAGGTGATGATTGCCAATCTGAAAGATAATATCCAGACATGGGAATTGCGCCCGGACGAAACCTATGTGCGATTAAAACCCGCGCCCGGCGAAGCGCCGTTTTGCGCGCACGACTATTTCATGAATAATCCCAGTCTTTCCGGCCGTGGCGAGGCCTACGCCAAGGACAGGCCAAAACCCGTGCCGCTGTTTGATGGTAAAATCACGAATGACTAAACAGGCGCCCAGGCCCGCCTTCGCTGTTAATCCCCCCGGATCGGGGAGAAAGCAGTCTGCCAGTCAACCGAATATTTCAGAACAGCGCATCGGCGTGATTGATGTGGGTTCGAATTCGGTGCGGCTGGTGGTTTATGACGGCCTCCGGCGCACGCCAATACCCCTGTTTAATGAAAAAGTATTTTGCGGTCTGGGAAAATCTGTCGCCGACACCGGGCGTATCGAAGGTGAGGCCGCCGCATCGGCGCGCGCGACGTTGCGCCGGTTTGCCCTGCTGTTGCGCGCCATGAAGGTGGACCATATTGAGGCGGTGACAACGGCCGCTTCGCGTGAGGCGGAAAACGGGGCCGAATTCTTCGCTGCATTGTCCCGTGACATTGGCATTAATATCAGGATCATTCCGGGGCCAGAAGAAGCGCGTCTTTCTGCGCTCGGTGTCCTTGCAGGCAATCCCCGCGCCACAGGGCTTGCAGGCGATATGGGCGGCAGCAGTATAGAATTGATCGCCATCGGCAACGGCTCCTTCGGGCGGGCCGAAACCTTGCCCATCGGCCCTCTGAAAGTGAAAAAAGCGGCGCCCGAGCAACTGGACCGTCGCATAGACGAGCTGCTGTCAACGCATCACTGGATCCGCGAATTCTCGGGCGATACTTTTTACGCCGTGGGCGGTTCCTGGCGCGCTCTGGCCCAGGCCCATATGGAAAGCGTTGACCACCCGGTGCATGTGATTCACGAATATGAAATTTCCGCGGCTGAGGCGATGCGCTTCACAGGCGCAATATCCCGGATGACACCGGCTGCCCTTGATCTGGTGCCCGGCCTTTCGAAACGCCGGGCCGAGACGGCGGCGCCAGCGGCCGCCATCCTGAACCGTCTTTTGCACCGGACCCAGGTCCGCCGTGTGGTGTTTTCCGCCTATGGCCTGCGTGAAGGCATGTTGTTCGACCATCTGCCAAAATCCCTGCAAATACGCGACCCGCTGGTTGCGGCCTGTGAGGAAAAGGGTTCGCGGCTGGGCCGCTTCCCGGAACATGCCGGTGAAATCAGCCGCTGGACCGCAACAATATTTGAAGATGAAACCGAATCGGCCCGGCGCCTGCGCCATTGTGCGAGCCTTCTGAGCGATATTGGTTGGCGTGTGCATCCGGATCACCGGGCCAATCACTGCCTGATGGAAGTCGTTAACTCACAATTTGCCGGCATAACCCACCGCGGCCGCACGTCGCTGGCGCTGGCCATATATTTCCGTTACCGGTCCGATCCGGCGGAAGGCGAAGTCGCGCGGCTATTGGCATATGCAGGGGAGGCGGCGGAAAAGGCCCGTATTCTGGGTCTTGCCCTGCGCCTGGGGCATGTAATTTCCGGGGGAACGGCAGATATTCTGGAAAATTGCAGTTTGCGGATGCAGCCTGACGAACTGTCCCTGCGCATGCCTGTCCGGTACCGGGACCTTATCGGCGATGAGCTGAACAAGCGCCTGCGGCAATTGGGCCAGGCGCTTGGCCGCAGGACGCGCATCGTGACCGGCTGACAATCTGTTTGTCAAAGCAAACAATTGCCTCGAAATCTTGACATTTGGTTGCTTTCACTGCGGTTCTTTGGCATGTTGCGCCCCGGTCCGGGGGGTGGTCGGCGTTGACTGGCGGCAACGGTTCCAGACATTAATACTTTGAGGGAAGCTTCATGAGCATGGCACTTGAGCTCGTTATAGGCTGCGGTCTGCTGGCCATCGTGTACGGGATTATCACCAGCCGTTCGATATTGGCCGCAAGCCCGGGCAATGCCCGTATGCAGGAAATTGCCGCCGCCATACAGGAGGGCGCAAGCGCCTATCTGAACCGGCAATACACCACGATTGCCATGGTTGGCGCTGTGATTTTTGTTCTGGTGTGGTACCTGCTGGGCATGCTGGTGGCGCTTGGATTTGTGATCGGCGCGGTGCTTTCCGGCGCCGCCGGTTTTATCGGCATGCTGATTTCCGTGCGCGCCAACGTGCGTACGGCCCAGGCCTCCAGTGAAAGCCTTGCGGCAGGTCTTAGCATGGCGTTCCGTTCGGGCGCTGTGACCGGGATGCTGGTCGCAGGTCTGGCCCTGCTGGCGGTGACGGTTTATTACGCGGTGCTGACAGGGCCGCTGGGTTTTAAGTCCGGCGACCGTGTTGTCATCGACGCCCTCGTGGCGCTTGGCTTTGGCGCCTCGCTGATTTCGATTTTTGCCCGTCTGGGCGGCGGCATCTTCACCAAGGGCGCAGACGTGGGCGGCGATCTTGTCGGCAAGGTCGAAGCCGGGATTCCCGAAGACGACCCCCGCAATCCCGCAACGATTGCCGACAATGTCGGCGATAATGTGGGCGATTGCGCCGGCATGGCCGCCGATCTGTTTGAGACCTATGCGGTGACCGTGGTTGCGACCATGGTGCTGGCGTCGATCTTTTTCAATGACGCGCTGGAGCAGCAATTGATGCTGCTGCCCCTGGCGATCGGCGGCGTCTGTATCATCACCTCGATTATCGGCACCTACTTCGTCCGGCTGGGTTCGAATAATTCGATCATGGGCGCGCTTTACAAGGGCTTTATCGCCTCTTCGGCGCTGTCGCTGGTCGCGATCTATCCCGTGATATCCCAGGTGCTTGGCATGGATACGTCCATGACGGTGGGTGATCTGGTCTTCACGGGCATGGATCTGTTCTGGTGCGGCGTCACGGGTCTGGCTGTCACCGGACTGATCATCTGGATTACCGAATATTACACGGGCACCAATTACCGCCCGGTGCAGAGCATAGCGCAGGCATCCGTAACTGGCCATGGCACGAATGTCATTCAGGGCCTGGCCGTGTCGATGGAATCGACCGCGTTGCCGGCCCTCGTGATCGTTGCGGGCATCGTGATTACTTATTCGCTCGCGGGGCTGTTTGGCATCGCCATTGCGGTTACGACCATGCTGGCGCTGGCTGGCATGGTCGTGGCGCTTGACGCCTTTGGCCCGGTGACGGACAATGCGGGCGGCATTGCGGAAATGGCAAAGCTCGACGATACCGTGCGCAAAACCACGGATGCACTCGATGCAGTGGGCAACACCACCAAGGCCGTGACCAAGGGCTACGCCATCGGCTCTGCGGGGCTCGGCGCTCTGGTGCTGTTTGCGGCGTATACGGAAGATCTGAAATACTTCATCGCCAATCCGGAGCAGTTTCCGTCTTTTGCGGGCGTCGTTTTGAATTTCGAGTTAAGCAATCCCTACGTCGTGGTTGGCCTGTTCATCGGCGGACTGCTGCCCTATCTGTTCGCTTCGATGGGCATGATGGCGGTCGGACGCGCAGCCGGGGCCATCGTCGAGGAAGTGCGCCGCCAGTTCCGTGAAATGCCCGGTATCATGCTGGGCACGCAAAAGCCGGATTATTCGGCTGCGGTGGATATGCTGACCAAAGCGGCGATCCGGGAAATGATCGTTCCGTCGCTGTTGCCCGTGCTGTCGCCGATCGTGGTGTATTATGTGATCAACATGATCGCAGGGCAGGGCGCCGCGCTGTCGGCGCTGGGGGCGATGCTGATGGGGGTTATTGTGACGGGCCTGTTCCTGGCCCTCTCGATGACCTCTGGCGGCGGCGCGTGGGATAACGCCAAGAAGTACATCGAAGACGGTCATCACGGCGGCAAGGGCTCCGACGCCCACAAGGCCGCCATTACCGGCGACACGGTCGGCGATCCCTACAAGGACACCGCAGGCCCCGCAGTCAACCCGATGATCAAGATCACCAATATCGTCGCCCTTCTGCTGCTTGCGGTTCTGGCGCACGGATAGGATTTGTTGCGCCACAAAAAAGGCCGCCAGACTGGCGGCCTTTTTTGTACGTTTGACCCGGATGCCTATTTTCCGCCGCCGCCGCCGGGACCATCCGAGGCGGCTGTGCCGGAGAAGCGGCCAAAGTTTCCGAACATCTGCTCCAGGAATGTCAGCTCCTTGCCCTTCGTCGGGGTTTCGCGCCCTACAATCTGCACCACCCGGCCATCCGTGGCGGAATAGCCGCGGGTGGCGGCCATATTGCCCTTGGCGTCAAATTCGACCGCCACGATGGTTCGCTCCATGACCTTAGGGTCAAAAAACGCGATGCGTTCCTGCCTGGTGGAAATATAAAACCACACATCTGTATCGAAGGTGGCGATGGCGGACGGGGTTCCGAGGGTGTCCGAGACGGACTCGCGGTTATCCACCCCTGCTTTCAAGGACTTGAGTGATTCTTCATCCGGTATATGGCCGCGCATTTCAATCGTGGGCGAGCACGCGGCAAGCGCCCCGGCCAGTATAAGGGCGCAGGTTAACGGTCTGAAAATATGGCGGCGGGAAGCGTTAGGGGAATTCTGGATTGGTTTTTTCATGAGGTTTGACGTACCTTGCGGCGCAAATTAGTGCAAGAGAGCAGATCAAAATCGGACGCCAAATTATGTTTCTATCGCGTTTATTCAGAAAAAAACCCCGCGACGACACGGCCCACGGGCTTTACGTTATTCTGGCGGGGCAGGCCAGGCAGGCGGCATTCTACAGTGGCGGCGGTGTTCCCGATAGTCTGGACGGGCGATTTGATATGCTGGCGCTGCATTTGTTTCTGGTATTGCGGCGTCTTACGGGTAAACAGGCCGGCGCTTCCGGGGCAAATCTGGCGCAACAATTATTCGATGTGATGTTTGGCGACATGGACCGTAGCTTGCGTGAAATGGGCGTCGGCGATCTGACTGTCGGCAAAAGGATCCGCGCCATGAGCGAGGCCTTCTACGGCCGGGTCGAAGCCTATGAGGCCGGCCTTCGGGCGGCAGACGGCGACGGGCCGTTAATGGCCGCGCTGGAACGAAATCTGTACCGGGGCAAAGCGCCTGCGCCCGCTGTGCTGGCCTGCATGGCGGCGTATGTCAGAGACACCGCCGCCGCATTGGAGGCTCAGGCCGGGGATGATTTTCTGGGCGGCAAACTGGGCTTTGTAACGCCGCCAAATTTTACTTAATCAGGAGGCCATGGTGCATACGCCAGCAGAACCCGGATTGCCGCTGCAACTCTATTTTAGCCTTGAAAATTTGGGATCAGTTCCCGCCGTGGTTCCTGTCAGCGCGGATCCGGCTGTACTCAAGGCGCTCGCTGAATATTTAGAGGTCCTGGCGGTGGAAGATTTACAGGGCACGCTGTCGGTCAGGCGCTGGCGCAAGCATGGCGCGATGGTGGAAGGGGTTGTAACCGCGCGGATCGTTCAGGAATGCGTGGTAACGCTGGAACCGGTTCCCCTGCCTGTCCGGGAAGAAATCAGGGTCCGGTTTCTGCCCGTGTCCAAAAGGCGTCCGGCTGAAGACACGGCAGACGAAATTATCATTGATCCATTGGCGGACGATCCGCCCGAACCATTTGATGGGCGCACGCTTGACCTGGGCGCACTGGTTCTGGAGCATCTGGCGCTGGGCATTGATCCCTATCCCCGCGCCACAGGGGCGGCCGTGCCAGAGCAATTTACATCCGCCAGCCCTGAACCGGAGGCGCGGCCTAACCCGTTTCAGATTCTGGCCCGATTGCGCGGCAAACCGGACAGCTGAAGGGCGCCGTAATCGCCTCAGTCTTCCTGTTCCGGAAGCACCTGCCGGCCGCGGTATTTGCCGGATTTCAGATCGATATGATGCGGACGCACCAGTTCGCCTGAATCCTTGCTTTCCTGATAGACCGAACGGGGAATGGCGTCATGGGAACGCCGCATGCCGCGCTTGGAGGGGGTCGTTTTTCTTTTGGGGACTGCCATGTTCGTGGCCCTTAATGCGGAAAAAAATGTCCATTTGCGCCGGAAGCCGGAGCACCGGAAGGGGCGCAAACTAGTCTGCATCCATGAATCTGTCAAGAAGCTGCGGCTGCTTTATCGCATAAAGCGCTTCTATTCAGCCGCATAATCGAATTATGGATAGATTTGCTTGGATTTAGCGGATTATTTGGCTATTCAGGTGGCCCTGGTGAAATAAAAACGACATAAAGCGGGTCTGGCACTCAGGACTTCAATAGCGAAAGACGAACAGGTTGACGCTGACTGACACTGGTATTCTGACCATTGCACTGGACGCCATGGGGGGCGATACGGCGCCCGGGATGGTTGTGGACGGCGCCGCCATCATTTGCGGCCAGGACGCCCAGGTGCGCTTTGTCTTTTTCGGAAATGAGCAGGCGCTTCTTCCGCTGATTGCCGGGCGGCCATCCCTCAGGGGACGGTGCGAGCTGCGGCATACGGATGAGGTCGTGTCGGCCCAGGACAAGCCCAGCCAGATTGTGCGCCGGGGCCGGGGCACCAGCATGTGGAAGGCCATCGCCATGGTGAAAGACGGCGAGGCTTCTGTGGCGGTTTCCGCCGGCAATACCGGCGCGCTGATGGCGATGTCGGTACTACAGCTTCGCACCATGGATGGGATATACCGGCCGGCCATCGCCTCGACATGGCCGGGTCAGGCGCGCCAGAAAGTTGTTCTGGATCTGGGCGCCAATCTGGAGTGCGATGAGGATAGCCTGGTGCAATTTGCCGTGCTGGGGGCGGCGTTTGCCCGTGCGGTGCTGGGCATCCCACGTCCGCGCGTCGGTCTGCTGAATGTCGGGGAAGAAGAGCAAAAAGGCCATGAATATGTTCGTATGGCGGCCCGCAAACTGCGGCTGGCCCCCCAGGACGATATGCATTTTATCGGCTTCGTCGAAGGCACCGATCTTGGGGCGGACACGGCCGATGTTATTGTCACGGATGGTTTCACCGGCAATGTTGCCCTGAAAACAGGCGAAGGCAGCGTCAGGCTGATTTTCCAGGTTTTGGGAGAGGCGATGCGCAGTTCATTGCTTGCACGGATTGGTTATCTGTTCGCGCGCGGGGCATTTCGCAATCTGCGCGACAAGTTTGACCCCAGACTTCTCAATGGCGGGGTTTTCCTGGGCCTGAATGGTTTGGTCATCAAAAGCCATGGTGGTTCCGACGGCGTCGGTTTTGCGCGGGCAATCAAGATAGGGATCGAAATGGCGCGCAGTAATCTGGTGGCGAGAATAGCGATTGATCTTCAGAATTATGATAAAACACTTAACGCTGCTTCTGAACAACCGGCAAAAAATCCAGATATCAATAGTGTTGGCGCAGGGGTGAATGGAACGTGAGTATGATCAGATCGGTCATATGCGGCGCTGGCGGATATTTGCCGGAACGCATTTTAAGCAATGCCGAACTGGCCAGGATGGTCGACACCAGCGATGAATGGATCGTTGAGCGATCCGGCATACGCGAACGCCATATCGCAGCAGAGGGTGAAATGACCTCTGATCTTGCCTTGGCCGCCGCCCGCCGCGCCCTGGCCCATGCAGGCGCGGACGCATCGGATGTGGATCTGATCGTACTGGCGACGGCCACCCCGGACCAGACTTTTCCGGCGACCGCCGCCAAAGTGCAAGCCTCCCTGGGTATAACGCGCGGCGCAGCTTTTGATATTCAGGCTGTCTGCACCGGATTTGTGTATGCGCTGGCTATTGCAGATAATTTTCTGAAGGCGGGTCAGTTTCACTGCGCACTGGTTATTGGC
>JBEBFX010000291.1:0-2221 GCA_040081735.1 Alphaproteobacteria bacterium
TCGGTTGGCTGCCACACCAGACCAGCGCGCGGGCTTAATTTTTTGTCCTGACGCGCCAGCGGGATTAAAATTCCACCGGTTCTGGTTTCCTGCTTGAACGTGTCGTGACGCACACCCAGCAGCGCCTTCAACTGTGACGTCAGGGAAATCTGGTCCTGGGCGTATAGCCCGAACACCTTGAAATCACTATCCCTGGGACGGCTCGCCAGACTGTTGCGCGTGGCCGCCGAGATCGGCGGCGCGACAACGCCGCCCGGATTGAAAATCGAAACCCGGTCAATATTGGCCTGGTTGACGGACTGCTGGAATTTGTTCTGTTTGCCGAATTCCATGCCCAGCAGCCATTCCTGCCTGACGCCGCCCAGACTGTTCCGGATCGTGAAGTCGGTCTGGTTGAAATAGCCGTATTCCTCGCGCTGGATTTGCCCGCGGTTGCGGCCCACCGTCCGGGTGACGGTGTCAACCGTGCCGCCGGGCAGGGTGTTGTTGCGGTCAAGATCATAGGTGTAGTAACGGGTGGCGTTGCGCACCGACACGATTTCATTGAAGCGGTGATCAATGGCCGCGGTCACCGAGGCCACTTCGGTGGCGGTGTAATCGTCGCGCCTCGCCTCGCCGGAACCGTAATATGTTTCGCGGGGCACATTCACCGGGCGGCCGTTGAACGAAGGAATGCCAAAGTCGGTTATCCGCTTGTCCTTGGCGAACTCGCCCTGCACCAGCAGTTTGGTGGCGTCGCCAAGCGCCGCCGACACCGAAGGCGCAATGCTGTGGCGCTCGATAAATCCCTGCTGTCTGAAGCTGCCGGTATCCTCATACGCACCGGTCAGACGCACGGCGACGCCATCGGCGATCCCGGTATTGGCGTCAAACGAAGTGCGCTTCAGGCCATAGCTGCCGGCGTTCAGGGTCAGTTCGCCAAAACGGCCTTCCTGCGGTTTTTTGGTGACCCGGTTGATCAGTCCGCCCGATGATCCGCGGCCATAGAGGACGGCCGCCGGGCCTTTGAGCACTTCGACGCGTTCAATGTTCGACAGGTCGCGGAAATACAGCGCATCGTCGCGGATCCCGTCGACGAATTGATCGGCAATGGCCGAGAAGCCGCGAATGGTCACCTGATCGCGCTGGCCGTCGCCGTTGCTCATGCCCACGCCGGGCACATTACGCAATACGTCCTGTACCGATCGCGCCGCCTGATCGCGGATGACCTGCTGCGGCACGACGTTAACGGCCTGTGGAATATCGCGCAGCGGCGCGCTTGATTTGGTGGCGCTGGCGGCGGCGGCCGGGGAATAGCCCTCGTCCCGGTTTCCCTGAACCCTTACGGCCGGCAGCGTGCCGCCGCTTGCCTGCTGGGCCTGGGCGGCGGCCTGGGGATATGCGGCCATAACGCCCAGCAGAATATGTATGGAGGCCGATATCCGCTTTCGGCGGGTAAAACTGATAAATGATGTCACGGTAATACCTTTCAGTCATGCTGTTGGAGCTGGATGGCTGCCTGGGTATGAAACCGTGGGTGGCTGGGTGAAAATCTGTGTTCAGATGCGGGGCGCCGGTTCTGTCAGTGGATATGCTGCAGGGCTTCCTCTTCTTCCACCTGCTGCGCAAAACGCCGCACTGTGTTTTCCCATGAGTCCAGCAATTGCCGGCACGTCATGCGCAACAGCGGATCAATCTCCGGGTTACCTGTGATCAGCGCCAGCTGATGCGCAACCACTCTGGCGCGCCCGGGGCAGACGTGATGCAGGGCGCAGGTGGAGAGCATGAACAGCACTTCCGAGATCAATTGCACTGGTTTTGCGCCATGTATGGAAATTGTTGTTTCAGTGTTCATCATTTCCGCTCCTCCGGTTCTGTGATAAATCCTATCTTAGTAAGACCTGATCTGGCGGCCTCGCTCATGACCTGCGCCACTTTTTCATAGGGGGTAATGCGATCCGCGCGCAGATGCAGTTCTGGTTGCGGTTGCAGCAGCGCGGCCGCGCTCATCAGTGTACGCATGGTTTCAATACCGGTGAGTTCCCCGTTCCAGTGCACGGCCCCATCGGCGTCAATGGCCAGCTGAATATTATCCGGTTTGGTGATGTTGGGCGTGCTGGACGCCTGCGGCAACTCAACCTTGACCGCGTGCGTCAGCAAAGGCGCCGTCACGATGAAGATGATCAGCAGCACCAGCATGACATCGATCATCGGCACCATGTTTATTTCCGCCATCGGCTGG
>JBEBFX010000014.1:0-30447 GCA_040081735.1 Alphaproteobacteria bacterium
GCGCACGGCCGGGACGTCGAAGACGCCAGAAAGCTGAAGACCGAAATAGATCTGCTTTCCGGGGCCATTGACACTACCAAGCGCGAAATAGCAGCCCTGAGGTATAAAGACTCCGGCAGGCGCGAGCGAATCGTCGACGTCACCCATGAGCTGGACGAAGTGGTTCAGGACACCGAGCGTGCGACGGAAAACATTCTGTCCTGCTGCGAGGAAATTGAAGTCCAGATCGATGTGATTGAATTGCAAGCCATGTCCGCCGACGAACGCGCCGAGATTTACGCGCTGCGCGAGAAAGTCATCAAAATTTATGAAGCCTGTAACTTTCAGGATATTACCGGCCAGCGCATCACCAAGGTGGTCAATACCCTGAAATTCATCGAAGAGCGCATCGAGGTGATGATGACCATCTGGGGCGGCCAGTCGCAATTCGCCGCAGTCGATTCGCCTGAAAGAGCGATACAAAATGACGATGATTTACTACTGAACGGCCCTTCCCGCGCAGGCGCGGAAAGCGTCAGCCAGGACGATATCGACGCCCTGTTTGATTAGGGCCGCATGCCCTTCACACCGGGATTATCAGCCCCCCTGCCATTTGGCGGGGCGTTTTTCCAGCCAGGCCTTGATCCCCTCAGCTGCGTCCGGGTGGCCGATGGATGCATTCAGCAGCCGCTCCGCCGCCTTTACCGCCTCGTTTACGGGCCAGTGCAGATCGGTGTAAATCTGGTTCTTGGTCATGCGCAGGCTGCCCGGCGACGTATTCTCAACCAGATTCGCCGCATAGGCGTACACATGCGGCATCAATTCATCGGCGGGCAGAACCTTGTTCAAAAAGCCCATCTCCATGGCTTCTTCGGACAAAAACACCCGGCTGGATAACAGAATATCCGCCGCATGGGTCACACCGACAAGGCGCGGCAGGATCCAGGATATGCCCAGTTCGGCGGGATAGCTCAGCCTGCCGTGGGCGGCGGTGAATTTGGCGCCTGCCACCGCAAAGCGCAAATCCGCAAAACACGCCAGCACCAGCCCGACACCCGCCGCCGCGCCATTAATCGCCGCAATCACCGGTTTGGTCAGGCCGAAATGATAGGCGAAGTTGGCGTCAAACTCCGGACGCGTTCCAAAACCCGGCATGGCGATATCGGCGGGCGTACCTGCATCATAACTGCCCCGCGCGGCATGGCCGCTAACCGCGGCCGTATCGGCGCCGGGGCAAAACCAGCGGCCTTCCGGATCACCGGTCACCACGATGACCCTTACCCCCGGGTCAGCTTCGGCGGCGGCCAGCATATGGCGGTATTCGGTGTGCATGCGCCCGGTCCAGGCATTCATCCGCTTTGGCCGTGACAGGGTAATCGTCGCCACCTGATGTTCGATGGCGTACTTGATGGTCTTGAGTTCCATGACCCCGTCCCTCTATGGCAAAATACGCGGCAAGCTGGCCTGATCTAGCGCCCCTGCCATTTGGCGGGCCGTTTCTGTAGAAAGGCGGCGATCCCCTCGGCGGCGTCGGGGTGGCTGATGGCCCCATCCAGCAGCCTTTCGGCCTCTTTCACCGCCTCGTTTACGGGCCGGTGCTGATCGGCGTAAATCTGGTTCTTGGTCATGCGCAGGCTGCCCGGCGCCGTATTTTGCACCAGATTCGCCGCATAGGCGTACACGTACGGCATCAGTTCATTAGCGGGCAGAACCTTGTTCAATAAGCCCATCTCTTTGGCTTCCTCGGCCAGAAACACCCGGCTGGACAACAGAATGTCGGCGGCGTTCGTCACCCCGACGATGCGCGGCAAAATCCAGGCGAAACCTGATTCAGAGGGCAAATTCAGCCGGCTGAAGGCCGCGGTAAACTTCACGCCGCTGGCGGCGAACCGTAAATCCGCAAAACACGCCAGCACCAGCCCGATGCCTGCGGCGGCGCCATTCATGGCGGCGATCACCGGCTTGGTCAGGCCGAAATGATAGGCGAAGGCCGCGTCAAATTCAGGCCGCACCCCGTAACCCGGCGTGGGCACGTCTTGCGGCAGGCCGTCACTATAGAGGCCCCGTTCCGTAAGGCCCGACAGGATTGCCGTATCGGCCCCGGGGCAAAACGTCCGCCCGGCGGGATCGCCCGTCACCACAATCACCCGCACATCCGGATCAGCCTCGGCCTTTGCCAGCATATGGCGGTATTCAATGTGCATGCGCCCCGACCAGGAATTATTCCGCTCCGGCCGCGACAGCATGATCGTGGCGATCTGATTTTCAACACTGTACTTGATGCTATTGAGTTCCATGACCAGTCCCTATATGACAGATTCCATCACCAATTACCGTGCGAGGCACATCTTGGCAAACGACGTGCGCCCATCCTCAATCCCTTCACTGGCCGCTGTCAAGCTGGATACGCCGCCCGATCGCGTTTTCGCGGACGAAAAACCGCAGACCGCGTTCAGATTTGGCGAAGAAACCGTGCGGGTGTTTGACGATATGGTCAGCCGCTCGGTGCCGTACTACGATGAAATGCAGCGCATGACGGCGGAACTGGCGCGCGATTTTGCGCAACCCGATACGCGGCTGTACGATCTTGGCTGTTCCACGGCAACGACGCTCGCCATGCTGCATTACACGGTCGATCCCGGCGTGCATTTTACGGGCGTTGATAATTCGCCCGAAATGCTGGGCAAGGCGCGCGAAAAACTTGATAGCCTCGGCATCACCCGACCCGTGGAACTGCAACTGTCCGATATTGAAAAAATGCCCCCGCTGCATGACGCCAGCGTTGTGGTGATGAATTTGACCCTGCAATTTGTGCGTCCCCTGCACCGTGAACGTCTGGTCAAACAGATATTTGACGGCATGGTGGAGCGCGGCGCCTTTATTCTGATTGAAAAGCTGACCGTATCCGATGGCGATCTCAACCGGCTGTTCATCAACTATTATTATGACATGAAACGGCGCAACGGCTATTCCGAGCTGGAAATTTCGCAAAAGCGCGAAGCCCTGGAAAATGTGCTGATCCCGTACCGGCTGGAGGAAAATGTCGAACTGCTGAAGGGGGCGGGGTTTCGCAGCGTTGAGATGTTTTTCCGCTGGTATAATTTTTGCGGTCTGGTCGCCGTCAAGTGAGCATCCAGAGTATATTTGTCCTGATCGGCGGCTGGTTTTTCAAATACCGCAATCTGGCGTTTCCTGCTGCGCTGCTCGTCCTGTTCACCAGCCTGCCGCCCGTCCCATTCATGGGCAGCGCGGTGATTGACGCCTGGCTGGATATGCTGGGCCTGCTGCTGGCGCTGGCGGGGTCCGGCCTGCGCGCCTGGGTGATCGGGCTGGCCTATATCAAGCGCGGCGGCCTCGATAAAAAAGTGCACGCCGATACGCTGGTCAGCTCCGGCATGTTTGCCGTCTGCCGCAACCCGCTTTACGTTGGCAATGCGCTGGTGCTGCTGGGGCTGTTCGTGGTGCACAATAATGCGCTGGCCTATCTGATTGGCCTGCTGTTTTTCGGCATCGCCTATTGGGGCATTGTGGCCGCGGAAGAAAAGTTCCTGCTCGAAAAATTCGGCGATGAATACAGCGATTACTGCAAACGTGTGAACCGTTTCTGGCCTAATTTCACCCGGTACCGCGAAGCCGTTGCAGGCATGGACTTCAACTGGCGACGCGTGCTGATCAAGGATTATTCCACCGTCTATACCTGGGTTGCCGGCATGATGGTGCTGATCGCGTGGGAGCATGCGTACTGGGGCGGCGGGTCATTCCTGAATGCGGTGACGTCGATTCTCATCCCGCTGGGCATCGCCACTGCGCTGGTGCTGTTGGTCCGCATCCTGAAAAAACGCGGCACGCTATCCGGGCACGCCGCGTAATTCACTCACACCCCGTCGAGCAGTTCGACCTCGGGGGCGCCGGCCAGGCAGGCGCCCATTTTCTTGAAGCCTGCCTTGAAATGCGCCGAACCCATATGGTTGTCGACCGCTGCCTGATCCTTGTAGTTCTCAAGCACGACATAAAGCTGCGGATCGGTCTTTGATTTGTGCAGGGCGTAGAAATTGCACCCCGGCTCTTCCTTGCGCGTGGCGCCCGCCAGTTCGGCAAACACCGTCTCGAACTCGGCGTTCTTGCCCGCCTGCACCTTGATCTTGGCTATGATTCCTATTGTCATTTTACGCTCCCTTGCTGGTTGTTGTTATGGGCTTCTCTAGAGTCCGTCGAGAAGTTCGATTTCAGGCGCACCCGCCATGCAGGCGCCCATTTTCTTGCCCCCTTCCCTGAAATGCGGAAATTCGCGGTGCGCAGCGAAAGCTGCCGCGTCCCTGTAATTTTCCAGCACGACGTAGAGTTGCGGTTCTGTTTTGGATTTGTGCAGAGCGTAGAAATTATTGCCCGGCTCGTCTTTGTGGACGGCGGCGGCCAGAACAGCGAAAATCTGTTCAAACTCGGCATTCCTGCCGGGCAGAATTTTGATCTTTGCGATGACGCCCAGGCTCATTTTCGCTTTTCCCCGCACATTGGTCAGCAAGACCGGATTATGCCTTTATTTATCTGGCATGGCAATTTTCAGCGCTGGCTCATCCTTATTTATCGCGAGATCCTGACGCAGGGTCTTTGACGCCCACCAGTAATGTGCGGCGGCCCAGAAATACGCCATTGAAACGATCAACAGCGCATAGCGAAGAGATTCCTCCGCATAAGAAGGATATAGCAGATCGCTGAGGATGCCCACAAGTTGCGGCCCGAGGCCAAGCCCGATCAGGCTGCCGATGAACAGCAATATCGCAGCGGCCATGGCCCGCATCCGGATTGGCGCGAGCGCCTGGGTCATGGCGTAGGCCGGACCAAGATAGGCATTGGAAACGATGACCGGGAACACGAACCAGGCCAAAGTCGCAAAGGCCGTATCCGAAAGATAAATCCCAAAAGAGAAGGGGGCCGCCACGCCGGCGCCCAGCACCGCCACCCACAGCTGCCAGCGGATATCGCGCCTGGCCAGGTGATCGGCAATATAACCACCCGACGCCGTGCCAATGGCGCCGCCAATGCCGATGATGATGGCCAGCGCCAGACCAATTTCGCTGCTGGACATTTGATAACTGCGATGCAGAAAACTGGGCACCCATTGCACCACGCCGTAGCCGGCGATGGCCTGCACCCCGACGCCAACGGCAAGATGACGGAAGGATTTTCGTTTCCACAAAGTCTGCACCACTTCGCGCAACTTCGGTTGCACGGCGTCCGTGCCCTGGAAATTGCCATCAGCATGGCCACGCCGGGGTTCACGCAGCGTCAGACGCACAATCACCGCCAGCACCACGCCCGGCACGCCGACCGCCATAAACGCCACCCGCCAGCCATAAATATCTTCCAGAAAGCCGCCGATCAGAAAGCCGAACAACAGTCCAATAGGAATGCCTGTTGAATATATCGCCAGCGCGGAACTGCGCGTTTCCAGCGGGACGTAATCGGCAATCAGCGAATGCGACGATGGCCCGCTGCCCGCTTCGCCCACAGCCACCAATGTCCGCGCAGCCAGCAACTGCCAGAAATTCTGCGCCAGCCCGCACAGGGCCGTCATGAAACTCCACAGGGCAAGAGATATGGAGATAATCGTGACGCGCGAGCTTCTGTCCGCCAGGCGCGCAATGGGTATGCCCAGGGTGGCGTAGAACAGGGCGAATGATATGCCCGACAAAAATCCTAATGCCGTGTCGGAGAGCTGCATCTCCTCCTTGATCGGCTGCATCAGGATCGAAAGAATCTGCCGGTCAACGAAGTTGAATACATAGACAACCGTCAGCACGCCGATGACATAACGGATATAGGGTTTGCTGTAGTGAACGGCCGGTTCGTGCGCCGGTATCCGGGCTGCCGCCACAGCGGGGTCTTCGTCAAAGCCGGCCATAATTACCCCTCAACATTTAACGGCAAAACCACAGCTTAGGCCAAGGCGCGTTACGCCTTTTATAATGAAACGCGCATAATCCATTTTGCGCGCCGCATGGGGCGCGTAAAATAGTCTGGCAGGTTGCTGAAAAACCCGGAATTGTCATCCTGATGGCGCGCAGCGGCTGAAGGATCTCCAGCGTTTATGGCGCCTCTGAGATCCTTCGCTCTCGCCGCGCAAGCGCTGGCGCAGCGGGTCGCTCAGGATGACAAAAAGAAGGGGTTTTCAGCAGCCTGCCAGGCGAAACAGGCCCGGGCGTTAAACCCCGTCGAGCAATTCCACCTCGGGCGCCCCGTCCATGCAGGAACCCATTTTCCGTCCGAGATCCTTGAAGTGCGGCGCCGCGCGGTGGGCGGCAATGGCTTCCATATCCTTGTACTGCTCCAGCACGACATAAAGCTGCGGATCGGTCTTTGATTTGTGCAGGGCATAGAAATTATTGCCCGGCTCGTCGCGGCGGACCGCCGTCGCGAGCGCTGCAAAAATCTCTTCGAACTCCGCGTTCTTGCCGGACTGAACTTTAATCTTGGCGATAATACCTGTGGTCATGGTTGTTTCTCCCTGCTGGTTTGTTGAGTGATGCGAGTATGCCCTTATTCTGGCGCCGCCGCCAAGTCCTGTCGGAACACAATGGGGCAATCCTATTCCACGGCATTCGCCAGGTCTTCCCGCAAGGTCTGCCCCGCCTTCCAGAAATGAAACGCGGCCCAAAAATAGATTATGCTTGATATCAGCAAAGCGTAGCGCAGGGATTCCTGGCCATAGGCGGGCGTCAGAAGGTCGCTCATGATCCCGACCGCCTGCGGCCCCATGCCCAGTCCGATGATATTGAGCACAAAAATCAGCAGCGCGCTGGCCATGGCGCGCATCCGCACCGGCGACAATGTCTGCACCAGCGCTAATCCCGGCCCCAGCCAGGTGTTCACAAAAATAATGGGAAAAAACAGAAAAAACAGCGACATCATCGGGTCATAGGAAAGGTAGATGCCCGCGCAGGACGGCACCGCCAGCACGAAGGAAATCGCCGGAACCCACATCTGCCAGCGCATATCCCGCTTTGACAGCCAGTCGGACAGATAACCGCCTGAAAGCGTCCCGATAATCCCGCCAATGCCGATCACCAGCGCCAGCCACGAGCCGATTTCACCGCTGGACATGTGATAGCTGCGCGACAGGAAACTCGCAATCCACTGATAGATGGAATAGGTGGCGAAGGCCTGCAACGCCGTCGCCAGCGACAGATGCCAGAAGGTCGGCACCCGCCACATATACCGCACCACCTCCATGATCGGCGGCGTTTCGGCCTGCACCTTGACGCCGCCCTGGGAATGCCCGCGCGGCGGCTCGTCCAGCGTAAAGTATGTAACAGCCGCGATCAGCAGGCCGGGCAACCCTATGGCGATAAACGCCACGCGCCAGCCATATAATTCTTCAAGCCAGCCCCCGAGAAGAAACCCGGACAACAATCCAAGCGGCACGCCAATTGCAAAAATGCCAATGGCCGTGGCGCGTTTTTCCACCGGCACATAATCGGCAATCAGCGAATGCGATGGCGGACTGCCGCCCGCTTCGCCAACGCCAACGCCAATACGGGCCGCCAGCAACTGCATGAAATTTTGCGCCACGCCGCACAGCGCTGTCATGATGCTCCATAACACCAGACAGATGGTAAGGATGTTAACCCTGGAATGCTTGTCCGCCAGGCGCGCAATCGGAAGCCCCATAATCGAATAAAAAATGGCGAATGCAATACCGCCAAGAAAACCAAGCTCGGTATCTGAAAGCAGCATCTCTTCCTTGATCGGCTGCATCAGGATCGCCAGAATTTGCCGGTCTGTCAGATTGACAAGATAGATGACCGATAACATTCCGATGGCGTAGTTCACATAGCCCTGGCTATAAACCACCGGACCGGTTTTTTTTGACGCGTCACTACTCAATAATCCAATCTCCCTGTTACTCGGCCGCTCGCGCAAGGTCTTCGCGCAGCGTACGGGCCGCCCGCCAGAAATGATACGCCGACCACAAATATATCAGACCCGACACCATCATGGCGTAACGCAGGGATTGCTCCCCATAGGCCGGACGCAGCAGATCACTCAGAATGCCGACGGCCTGCGGCCCGAGCCCGAGCCCGATAAACGTAAGCGCAAATATCAGCACGGCGCTGGCCATCGCCCGCATGCGCAGCGGCGCGAGGGTCTGGGTAATGGCGAAGGTCGGCCCCAGATAGGAATTGACCAAAGTCACAGGCAATACCAGAAAACCCAGCGCAATAGCCCGGTCATCGGTCAGATAAATCCCCAGCGAAATTGGCGCCGCCAGCAGCATGCTGATCGCCGGCAGCCACATTTGCCAGCGCATGTCGCGCCGGGACAGATGATCGGCAAAATATCCGCCGGCCAGTGAGCCAATAGCCCCGCCGCCGCCGATGATCAGCGCCAGCCAGGACCCGATCTCGCCGCTTTGCATGTGATGGGTGCGCGCCAGAAAGCTTGGCATCCACTGGAAAATCGCGTAGGTGCCAAACGCCTGCAAACTTCCGCCCACGGCCATATGCCAGAACGTGGGGATACGCCACATATACAGCACGACCGCTTTGATCGGCGGCGGTTCAGCCTGAATTTTTACACCGCCCTGGGAATGCCCGCGCGGCGGTTCGCGCAGGGTGAACCGCAACACCACCGCCAGCAATAATCCTGGAACCCCAAGCGCAAGGAAGGCCGACCGCCAGCCGTACAATTGCTCCAGCCAGCCGCCCAGCAGGTAGCCAAACAGCAGACCGATGGGCACCCCCAGCGCAAAAATGCCGAGCGCGGTGGCGCGGCGTTCAACCGGCACATAATCCGAGATCAGCGAATGGGAGGTTGGGCCGCCGCCCGCTTCTCCCACGCCCATGCCGATGCGCGCCGCCAGCAATTGAGCGAAATTTGCCGCCAGCCCGGAAACGACGGTCATCAAACTCCACAGCGCCAGACAAACCGTCAGGATTTTCACCCGCGAATATTTGTCCGCCAGCCGCGCGATTGGCAAACCCAGAACCGCATAAAACGCCGCAAAGGCAAGGCCCGACAAAAGTCCCAGTTCCGTGTCGGAAAGCTGCATCTCCTGCTTGATCGGCTGCATCAGGATCGACAGGATTTGCCGGTCGGCGAAATTGAAAACATAGACAACCGACAGCATGCCAACGGCATAGCGCACATAGCCTGCGCTGAACTGCACCGGATTGGTTTCGGAAGGGGGCTCGCTGCTCAAACTTCCAACCCCCCGCTACTCTGCCGCACGGGCAAGATCTGCGCGCAATGTTCCAGCGGATCTCCAGAGATGATAGGCCGACCATACAAAACTGACGGATGTCGCCAGAAGCGCATAGCGCAACGATTCCTGGCCAAAGTCCGGCGCCAGAAAATCGCTCAGGATGCCGATCACCTGCGGCCCGATCGCCAGCCCGATAAAATTAATTACAAAGAACAGCACAGCAGCGGCCATCGCCCGCATCCGCAACGGCGCCAGATTCTGGGTCATGGCATATAATGGGCCGATATAGGCATTGACCATCAAAACCGGAAACAGCAGATACACCAGCGCCATCGTCTGCGTACCGGAAAAATAAATCAGCGCCGACGTTGGGCCTGCTGAAAATATCCATATCGCGCACAGCCACATTTGCCAGCGCATGTCGCGTTTTGCCATCATGTCGGCAAAATAGCCGCCGGTAAAGGCCGCGACGGCCCCGCCGCCGCCAATGATCAGCGCCAGCCAGGTGCCAATTTCACCGCTCTGCATCCCATAACTTCTGATCAGAAAACTCGGCATCCATTGATAGACGCCATAGGTGCCGAAAGCCTGTAATCCTGCGCCAAGCGCCATATGCCAGTATGACGGGATGCGCCACATATGGCGCACGACTTCCATCACCGGCGGTGTTTCGGCAGCGATTTTTATGCCGCCCTGTGAATTGCCCCGCGGGGGTTCATCCAATGTAAAGTAAAGCACCAGGGCCAAAATCACGCCAGGAAACCCCAGCGCCAGGAACGCCGTGCGCCAGCCATAGAGCTGTTCCAGCCAGCCGCCAAGCAAAAATCCCACCAGAAGCCCGAGCGGCACGCCCAGCGCATAAATTCCCATCGCGCTTGAGCGTTTGTCAACCGGCACATAGTCTGCAATAAGCGAATGAGATGCGGGATTTCCCCCCGCCTCGCCAATGCCAACGCCCATACGCGCGGCCAGCAACTGCAAAAAATTGGCCGCTACGCCGGAAAGCACCGTCATGAAACTCCACAGCCCGATACAGACCGCGAGAATATTCACCCGGGAATATTTGTCTGCCAGGCGCGCGATCGGGAAGCCCATCACGGTGTAAAACATGGCAAAGGCAAGCCCGGACAAAAAGCCCAGTTCGGTGTCGCTAAGCTGCATCTCCTGCTTGATCGGCTGCATCAGGATCGACAGGATTTGCCGGTCAGCGAAATTGAAAAGATACCCGACGCTCAAGATGCCTACCGCATAGCGCACATAATTCGCGCTATAAACCACGGGCAGGTCTTTTGGCATGCCATCGGATTTCATTGATTGATCAAAACGCCGCACACCACCCCCGGACTATTATTATTATTCACTCACCGCCGCGTGGCGTCCTTATTGCGATCCTATATCACGGTTGGCGTCAGGTCTCCACCCTTGCGGCCAGCGAAAAATCTGCGCGCGCCGCCCGCCCGGATATCCAGAATAGCCCGCATCCGGGAATATAGCTCAGGCACACAATCAAAATGGCGTAGCGCAGCGATTCCGCATCGAAAGCCGGGAGCATCAGATCGCTTAAAATGCCGACCATCTGGGGACCCAGTCCAAGTCCAACTATGTTGATGGAAAACAGCAGCATTGCACTGGCGATGGCCCGCATCCGCACAGGAGACAGGGTTTGCGTGACGGCGAAAACCGGCCCCAGATAGGTGGCGGAAGATATCGCATACAGGAAAATATAGATCAGCACCGCCGCAAGTCCGTCTGACAGCAGGATGCCAAAGGAAAACAGCACGCTGAACAGGGCGCCCAGCGCCGGCACCCATAACAGCCAGCCCATATTTATCCTCGACAGCCTGTCCGCAAGATAGCCGCCGCCGGACGCGCCAATGCCGGCGCCTGAACCAATTGTCATGGCCAGCCAGAAGCCTATGTCGGAACTGGTCATCTGGTGACTGCGGGACAGGAAGCTGGGCACCCATTGCAGCAGGCCATACCCGGCCAACCCCTGCACCGCCACGGCAAGGCAGAGAAAAACATAGGTGCGGATGCCGAATATATGTTTCGCCACCTGTCTGATGGTCGGTTGTCCGGCGCCGCCGGTCATCGCGCCGGCTTGCGAGTGGCCGCGTCTGGGCTCCTTTACCGTAAGCCGGAATAACACCGCCAGCAACAGGCCGGGCGCGCCAGCCACCAGAAAGGCGGCGCGCCAGCCGTATAATTCCTCGATCCAGCCGCCCATCAGAAAGCCGATCACCAGACCAATGGGTACGCCCAGCGCAAACACGCCGAGCGCGGTGGCGCGGTTCTGCACCGGCACATAATCGGCGATCAGCGAATGTGACGCAGGCCCGCCGCCCGCCTCGCCAATGCCAACGCCAATGCGTGAGCCAAGCAATTGCAGAAAATTGCCGGAAACGCCGGACAGCACTGTCATAAAGCTCCAGATGCTCAGGCAGATGGTAATGAGATTGACGCGCGAAAACTGATCCGCCAGCCGCGCAATGGGAATGCCCAAAGTCGCATAAAACAGCGCAAACGCAACGCCTGACAGAAACCCAAGCTCGGTGTCGCTGAGCTGCATCTCCTCCTTGATGGGCTGCATCAGGATCGACAGAATTTGCCGGTCCATGAAATTGAACGTATATACGGCAGTCAGTATGGCGATGACATAGCGCACATAACCGGCGCTATAAACGGCCGGCGTTTCCGGTACGCCCGGACCGGATTTTTCCAGTCCGTCATCGGGTTCCACGCGGGCGGCCCGCTATTTCTTTTTCTTGCCGCGCACTTCGCGCCCAAGGGTGGTTTCGTAAACCCGCATCAGGGCGCTGGCGTCGTCGCCGCCAAAGCCCATGCCGCGCGCCATGCGCATCAGATTATGGGTCTGCGCGCCCAGCGCCAGCGGCACGCCCAGCTCGTCAGCCAGCTCCAGCGCCAGATGCAGATCCTTGTACGCCAGATCGACGGTGAAGCTTGGGGACCAGTCGCCATTCAGGGTTTTATAGGCCACGCCGCGATAAGCCATGCTGTTGCCGGAACTGTTGCGGATCACCTCGTTCAGCGCATCGGGATCAATGCCTGCCGCCGCCCCCAGCATCAGCCCTTCTGCGGCCGACGCCATATTGCTGAAGGCCAGCATGTTGTTGACGATCTTGGCGATGGCCCCGCTGCCCAGAACACCCAGATGGGAAATATTCTGCCCGAAACTTTCAAAGACCGGCATGCAGCGGTCATAGGCCGCCTTGTCGCCGCCCACCATGATGGCGATGGTCTTTTTCTCCGCGCCGATGGCGCCGCCCGATACCGGCGCGTCAATCATGGTGACGCCCCTGGGGGCCAGCACTGCGGCGATCTTGCGGATCATCGTGGGGGAATTAGTCGACAGGTCCACATAGATCGTGCCCTGTTTGGCGCCTTCGATGATGCCGTCCGGCCCCAGCGCCACGGCCTCGACATCTTTTGGCATCGGCAACGACGTCATCACCACATCCACCTGGGACGCCACATCCTTTGGCGATGTTCCGGCCCGCGCGCCGAGATCGGTGCAGGTCTTGACGGCGGCGGCGTTCAGATCAAAAACGATGACGTCATGACCGCCCTTGATGATATTGCGGCACATCGGGCCGCCCATATTGCCGATGCCGATAAAACCAACTTTCATGACGTCTGTCTCCCTGTTTTAATATTCTGTGAACGGAATTTCATTTCTTCGTCATTGCGAGGCGCTTTAGCGCCGTGGCAATCCAGAGCCGCAGATACAGGCTTTTGCGCAGGACTATGGATTGCCGCGTCGCTTTGCTCCTCGCAATGACGCGGTAAATGCAGTTAACCCTACCCCGGCAAAATACCCAGTTGCTTGACGCCTTCCAGGGCCTTGCAGTTGGCGGCCCAGTCGTAGCCTTCCAGGATGCGCTGGTTGCGGCTTTCGATCAGATTGCGCAGGCCCGGATCGGTGAAGATATAGAACTGATCCTCCTGCATGGCCTCCAGCACCTGCTTGCCGACAATATCCGGATCAAGTCCCTTCGCCAGCATTTCCGCCGTCCTGTCCCGGGCGTTTGGCTTGGCGGCGCCGCCATATTCCTCGGGCCGGTTGCGGGCGGAATTGCCGATATTGGTGGCCACCACACCGGGGCACAGCACCGAGGCGCCGATATTATCCTTGCGGTGATCGGCGGCAAAGGTTTCCATCATGCCCACAACAGCAAATTTCGTTGCGTTATACGGCCCCGCGCCGCGCAGGCCGATCATGCCCGCCATCGAGGCGGTGCTGACCACATGACCGCCCTCACCGTGGCTGAGGATCAGCGGCACAAAAGCCTGCAATCCATAGACGACGCCCCACAGATTGACGTCCACCACCCAGTTCCAGTTACGGATGCTACAGGTCTCGCTATATCCGCCAACCGCGACGCCCGCATTATTGCAGATCACATGCACCTTGCCGAACGTGTCGACGGTTTTTTTTGCGGCGGCCTGCATTGATTCCAGACTGGTGACATCGGCCTGAACGCAGGCGGCCTCCAGCCCCTTCGCCTTCAGCTCGTCCACCGCGCGCTGGGCGGGGGCCGCCTCGATGTCGCCGATCATAACTTTCATGCCCGCCGCCGCGAAAGCCCGGGCCATGCCCAGCCCCATGCCGCTGGCGCCGCCGGTGATGAAGGCCACTTTTCCTTTTACGTCTTTCATGTTGTCTGCACCGTCTGATCCAACAGACGCCTCCCTTGCTGAAGTCGAGCGGGGCGCTTAACGGCGCACCGCATCTGTTTGAAATTTTAGGTTCATTTCACGATCAGGCCGCCCTTGAGGGCGGGCGCCTGTGTTGCGCCTTTAAGCGCCTTGCAGTTGGCGGCCCAGTCATAGCCCTGCAGGATGCGCTTGCAGCGGGTTTCGATCAGGTGGCGCAGGCTGGGATCCGTGAAGATATAAAACTGATCTTCCAGCATGGCTTCCAGCACCTGGTCGCCGACGCGGTCGGGATCAAGCCCTTTGGCCAGTTCAGTGGCGGAAAGACCTGCATCGCCGCTTTTTGCAGCACCACCATATTCATCCTGCCGGTTGCGGGCAGAATCGGCGATATTGGTGGCGACGATGCCGGGGCACAGCAGCGATACGCCAAGATTTTCCTTGCGGTGTTCGGCTGCAAACGTCTCCATGATGCCGACAACCGCAAATTTCGTCGCGTTATAGGGGCCCGCGCCTTTCAGGCCGGTCATGCCCGCCATGGACGCCGTGCTGATGACGTGGCCGCCTTCGCCGTGCGACTGGATCAGCGGGACAAACGCCTGCAAGCCATGCACCACGCCCCACAAATTAACGTCCACTACCCAGCGCCAGTCGCGCATATCACAGGTTTCGCTCTGGCCGAACACGCCGATGCCCGCATTGTTGCTGATGACGTGCACCTTGCCGAATGTGTCCACCGTTTTTTGGGCGGCGGCGTGCATGGCGTCCAGTTTGGTCACGTCAACCTGCAAACACGCCGCCTCATAGCCTTTGGCGGTCAGTTCATCGGCCGCGCGCTGGGCGGGCCCCGCCTCAATGTCGGCGATCATCACCTTCATCCCTGCTGCGGCGAAGGAACGGGCCATGCTCAACCCCATGCCGCTGGCGCCCCCGGTAATGAACGCCACCTTTCCCTTTACGTCTTTCATGCTGATTGCGCCGCCCACTGTTATGGACGTCTCCCCGAATAGAGTGAAGCGGGGCTTGAAGGCGCGCCCCGCAATTATTATGTGGATGCAGCTTTGCCTAACTGCGGATACGGGTCAAGCCGCTATTCCTTCAGCAGGCTGCCCGGCACGCCGCCCGCCTGTTTTTCACCCTGCAGCGCCTTGCACTTGTCTGCCCAGTCATAGCCCGCCATCAGGCGCCGGTGGCGCCATTCAATCAGGCTGCGCATGGTCGGATCGGTAAAAATATAAGGCTGGTTATCGATAATGGCTTCCAGCACCTGGCGTCCCACCGCATCGGGGTGCAGCCCCTGCGCCAATATTTCGGCAATGCGTTCTTTCGAGCTGGGGGGCGCGGCGCCGCCATATTCATCCTGCCGGTTACGCGTGGAGGAGGCGATATTGGTGGCGACCGCGCCAGGGCACAGCACTGAAATCCCCAGATTGGTTTTACGATTTTCCGCCATCATGGTTTCCATGATGCCGACCACGGCGAACTTGGTGGCGTTATAGGGGCCGGCGCCGCTTAACCCGATCATGCCCGCCATGGACGCGGTGCTAACGATATGACCGCCTTCACCGTGCGACAGGATCAGCGGCACAAAGGCCTGCAACCCGTACACGACGCCCCACAGATTGACGTCCACCACCCATTCCCAGTTCTTGATGTTGGCGGTTTCGCTTTTGCCGAACACGCCGATGCCCGCATTATTGCTAAGCACATGCACCTTGCCGAATGTCGTGACGGTTCGCTTGGCGGCGGCGCGCACCGCGTCAAATTTGGTCACGTCCAGCTGAATGCCGGCAACATCGCCGCCCTTTTCCTTGATGGCCGCGACCTCGCGCTGCAACGGCGCGTCCTCGATGTCGGCCATCATCACTTTCATGCCGGCGTCCGCAAAGGCGCGCGCCATGCCAAGGCCCATGCCGCTGGCGGCGCCCGTAACGAACGCCACTTTTCCTTTTACGTCTTTCATGTTTTCCTTCTCCCGTGTTTACTCCGTAGACGGAGTTATGTGTTTATTCTGATATGAAGCGCTTACGGGCGCGGCAGGCTGCCCTGTTTTACGCCCGCAAGGGAATCACAGGTGTCGGCCCAGTCATAGCCCGCCATGATTTTCCGCATCCGGGATTCAACCATCCGGCGCATGCCGGGATCGGTGAAAATATAGGGCTGGTTTTTGAGGATCGCCTCCAGCACCTGTTTGCCGACGATATCGGGGTGCAGGCCCTGGGCCAGCATGTCAGACGTAATATCCATGCCACCCGCGCTGGGGGCGGCGGCGCCGCCATATTCCTGTTGCCGGTTGCGCGTTGAATTTCCGATATTGGTGGCGACCGCGCCCGGGCACAACACCGACACGCCCAGTTTGGTCCCGCGATTTTCCGCCATCATGGTTTCCATGATGCCGACCACGGCGAACTTGGCCGCATTGTAGGGGCCAAGGTTACGTACCCCATACATGCCCGCCATGGACGCCGTGCTGACCACATGCCCCTCTTCGCCGTGTGAGAGGATCAGCGGCACAAAGGCCTGCAAGCCATACACCACGCCCCACAGATTGACGTCCACGCACCATTGCCAGTTGCGCAGATCGCAGGTCTCGCTTTTGCCGCCGACGCCGATGCCTGCGTTGTTGCACAGCACATGCACCTTGCCAAAAGTCTCGATAGTCTTTTTGGCGGCGTTTTGCAGCGCCTCGACTTTGGTGACGTCCGTCTGCACGCCGGCCACGTCATAGCCCCTGCTTTTCAGATCATTGACCTGCTCCTGAAGCGCCGCGTCTTCAATATCGCTCAGCATCACCTTCATGCCGGCCGCGCCAAATGCGCGCGCCATGCCAAGGCCCATGCCGCTGGCGGCGCCCGTGATAAAGGCGACTTTTCCTTTAACGTCTTTCATGATCTTCCCTCCGGTTTTTGTTCATTTTATCCGACTTTCACCGCATGTCCATCATCGATGGGCGGCGCCACCCCAGTTGCATTGAAAGTTGCAACATCTTGACAGCCTGCCCGCAATACATACATTGTACATATGATCAGGTTCGAGTGGGATTCAGCCAAAGCCGCTTCAAATCAGAAGAAACATGGCGTTTCTTTTGAGGAAGCACAATCTGTCTTTTACGATGAACTCGCAACTCAGTTCCTTGATGAGGATAATTCAGAAGCCGAAGAGCGGTTCCTGATGCTTGGTCTCAGTAACAGGACAAGAATTCTTATCGTATGCCATTGTGAGCGCGGTGCTGGCGAAACCATACGCATCATATCCGCGCGCAAGGCAACAAGTAACGAGCGCAAATACTACGAAGGTGGCCAGCCATGAAAGCAGAGTATGACCTCTCTAAAATGAAAGCCCGCAAAAATCCTTTTGCGTCTAAATTAAAAAAGCCCGTCACCATGCGTCTTGGCGAAGACGTCATTGGCTATTTCAAGGCAATGGCCGAGGAGGCGGGCATACCGTATCAGAGCCTTATAAACCTGTATCTCCGGGATTGCGTTTCGCACCATCGCAAGCTGGATATAAGCTGGCGCGCCGAACCCCGATAAATTTCCCCGTTTGATCGTTTATCCAACTTTCGCAGCCGTTCCCCCGTCGATGGGCAGCACCGCGCCGGTGACGAAATTGGCTTCGTCGGAGGCGAGATACAGCGCCCCGTAAGCCACGTCCCAGCCGGTGCCCATTTTGCCGCGCAATGGCACGATCCGGTCGCGCATGGCGCGGACTTCATCGCGGGAAATGCCGCGCGCCCTGACATTGCCCTCGATCGCCATCGGCGTATCCATCAGGCCCGGCATGATCACGTTGCACCGTACGCCATGTTTGGCGTTGGACATGGCGATGGACTGGGTCAGCTTGTTAACCCCCGCCTTGGAAATTTCATAGGCGGTCATGCCGCCCGATGACACTGCGGCGGCGGATGAGATATTGACGATGGACCCGGATTTCTGTTCGCGCATCACCGGGATGACATATTTGCAGGTCAGCCACATGGCCTTCAGATTGACCAGCATGATCTGGTCAAACACGTCCTCGTTCAACCTGTGTGGCTGACCGTCGCCGCCGCCAATGCCGACATTGTTATGCAGAATGTCGATGCGGCCCATTTTATCACAGGCGGCTTTCACCAGCGCGGCATTGGCAGGCTCGCTGGTGATATCCGCCTCATAGGCGAAGGCGCTGCCGCCTTCCTTTATGATCATATCGACCGTGTCCTGGGCCGATTGCAGGCGTTTATCGACGCACATGACCTGCGCGCCCTCACGGGCAAACAGCATGGCCGTGGCGCGGCCATTGCCGATGGTCTCGCCGGGGGTTTGCCCGGCGCCAATTACAATGGCTTTTTTGCCTTGCAAACGCATGCTCAGAACCCCTTGACGCCTTCATCCAGCTGCACGCCAAACGAATTCAGCGCCATCGACACCAGATTATACTGGCCAACCGTGAACACCACGTCCATCAGCTGCTGGGTGTTGTAGCGTTCGGCAAGAGCGGCCCAGGTCGCGTCTGAAACAAACGCGTCCTTGCGCAACTCGTCGGCGGCGCGCAGCAGGGTGGCGTCAAACGGCGCCCATCCCTTTGCATCCGGCCCCAGTTTGATGCGGGCGATTTCTTCATCCGTCAAACCAACCGCCTTGCCAATCACGGCATGCTGTCCCCATTCATATTCGGCCTGGCAAAGCCAGCCGATGCGCAGGATCAGGATTTCACGTTCGCGCGGCGGCAGGGTCGCGGTCTTGCCCATGACGTAATTGGCCCAGACGTTAAATTTCTGACGCGCTTCTTCATGTTGCGCCAGAGTGTCCATGACATTGAAAGCCTTCAGCGTGGTGCCAAACAGCATGGCGCCATTTTTGAACGGTCCGATCTCCTTGGCCTGTACCTCGTTCCATGCGCTTTCTTCCAGCGGGGCGATGCGAGGCTGGGACAGTCTGGTTTTTCCCGGCATGACCGTTGGCGTGGGCGCGGACTTTGCCGCCCGGGCGGCGGCGCCTGCAACCGCCTTCTCCGGCGTTTGCGCCATCGCCGGACTGGCGATCAGCAGACCAAGCACGGCCAGCGATGCGAAACTTAAGGATAAATGATGGTTCATGGTCTTTCTCCCCATTGTCCTCCGATGCGTTACACAAGAGGATGTTTGTTTTCTTATTATAGATCGCCCCTCTGCGGGGCAGGGTGGCGCACCGTGAATTTGTCCTAAAACCCTTTCACGCCTTCATCCAGTTGCACGCCGAATGAATTCAGCGCCATCGACACCAGATTATACTGGCCGACAGTGAACACCACGTCCATCAGCTGCTGGGTGTTATAACGCTTGGCCAGACCATTCCACACGGCGTCCGAAACGCAGGCGTCCTTGCGCAGATCATCCGTGGCGCGCAGCAGCAGGGCGTCATGTTCGCTCCAGCCCGGGGCGTCGGGGCCCAGTTTGATGCGGGCGATTTCTTCATCGGTCAGACCAACCGCACGGCCAAACACCACATGCTGACCCCATTCATATTCCGCCTCGCACAGCCAGCCGATGCGCAGGATCAGAATTTCCCGCTCGCGCGGCGGCAGGGTGTTGCTTTTGCCCATGATGTGGCCGGCCCAGACGCCGAATTTCTTGTTGGCCTCCCAATGGCGCGACAGGGTGCCGAGCACATTGTACACATTCATCTTCGCGCCAAATTCGGTGCTGCCGCCCTTGACGCGGCCCAGGCCCTTGGCCTGTTCCGGCTTCCATTCGCTTTCTTCAAGCGGCGTGATGCGCGGTTTTGACAGTTTCATGGTTTTCCCTCCCGGCCGGTTATTTCTTATAAGAGATCAGTCTGCCCTATTTTGCGGGGCAGGCGAAAGCACTTTCAGCAAGCCGGATTCAAAAACCTTTCAGGCCTTCATCAAGCTGCACGCCAAACGAATTCAGCGCCATCGACACCATATTATATTGGCCGACGGTGAACACCACATCCATCAGTTGCTGGGTGTTATAATGTTTGGCCAACCCGTTCCAGACCGCGTCCGAGATACAGGCGTCCTTGTGCAGATCGTCCGTGGCGCGCAGCAGCAGGGCGTCCAGTTCGCTCCAGCCTTTGGCGTCAGGCCCTTCCTTGATGCGCTCGATTTCCGCATCCGTCAGTCCGCACGCCCGGCCAATAACCGCATGCTGCGCCCATTCATATTCCGCCTGGCACAGCCAGCCGATGCGCAGGATCAGAATTTCGCGTTCGCGCGGCCCCAGGGTGGACGTATCGCCCATGATATGCATCGCCCAAACCATGAATTTCTTGGTTGCTTCCCAGTGATTGCCCAGCGTGCCCAGCACATTGAACACCACGGACGTGCTGATGTCGGTCTTGCCCTGTTTGGCGGCGGTAAACTGCGGCCTCTGTTCATCGTTCCACTGGCTTTCCGGCAGCGGGTTAATGCGGGGTTTTGACAGCTTCATGATGATCCCTCTCTGATGTCCTCCGGCGCTTTGGCGCAGGAGGATGTGTGTTTTTATGATTGGGGATCAGTTTGCCCCAATTCAGGACCGCGCACAAAGACATTTGGGGGAAGCGATTGAGGAGTGCTAGCCAGAATGGATCTGACTATCTGCTATACTTATCCACAGGCTAAATATAGGGGGAAAACATATCTCGGGCGCTAATTGTAGTTGCGGACTGAATTCAACAGCCTATGATTTTGGGTGTGAGTCGAATCATGATCTACCCGGCTCACCCCATGTTCCAATGTCCGGTGTCTACCGGGAAAGGCTGGTGTGTAGTGCGTAAAAAACGCGCAAGAAGAACTTAGAGTGACGGTCCGCAACAGTCAGGCTGGTACCCTGATTGTTGCGGTCTCACCGCTGATTCATTACCAGCACTTTTCGAGCCGCGACTAGAAGAAATTTCATGCAGATCGAATATTTTTTAACGTTACATTCCCATAGCGATGCGAGAAGACCGTTATTACACTCGTCATAACTGACGGAGGTTGGTTGTGATCGAACTGAAAGTCCGCAAGTTTGGCAACTCCCTGGGCGTCGTACTCCCCCGGGAGGTCATCGACTGGCTGCGCTGCCGCTAGGGCGAGGCGCTATACCTGACCGAGGCGTCGGCCCGCTGGCTTTCTCATCGGCGCGCTGTTTATGGAAATGAACTGGTTGCGCCTGACCGCGCCCGAACCCGAGGCGGCACAGACCATCAATGCGCTTGCGTCAGGACGTCTCAATGAAATCGGGTTCGCGTGATTTTTGGGCGGGATCTATCGTATGTCGTCGCGCAGCTAATCTACAATAGCGATAAAAATGGTGACCGCTATACCAATGGCGCCAATTACGATTCCGGCTATGCCACCTAAGAAAATCACCCGCTCCCTTTTCGCAAGGGATTTCATTATTTTCTCAGCTTCTTGAATTTTGTCGAACTCATCAACGAGTCCCTTAAATCCATCCTCCTCGATAGAAGCGTATATTGCTTCCCTGTTTTGTCGGTTCCCTCTAGATGCAGCAATTTTTTTGCGAATACCAGATAATAGATACCGAAAAGCAGCAAAACCCGGATAAGCCTTCAGAATAGCGTTATACCCAAGCTTCCGGCCCATGTTGTCTATATCAAGCGCAATCTTAGAAGTTGCGGCGTCTATTGCGTCATGACGCGCGCGATGACAATCAAACTTTGCCTCTTGCAGAAGCAAAGTCACGTCTTTCAGATCGGCGTCGGCAGCTATCATGTTCAGCGCATCAATGATGCGACGACCAGCGTAACGTAATTCAAAGATCGATGAAATAGTGATCTTCTGACAAACTTGCTCGGCGAATTTAATATCTTTATCCGCCTTGTCCCATTCACGGGCAATCTCAGCAAGTATTTCCTTGTAATCGTTGATTATGGACATACTGGCGTATTTGCCTCAGTGATCAGCTTTTATCTTCGGACGCCAATCCCTGATGTTCTCCATTGCCTTATCACCAGCCACACGAAGTGCTTTCAGTTCAACCTCGTCAATATAATACCCGTTCTGAATAGCGATATTCCCACGCGCATACCGCGCGATGATCTGGCGCGTAGCATCCTCCTTAGCGGCTTCATAGCCGCCAAGCAGTAGCCAGTCTAATATTTCGCTAAGGCGCATATTCGCGCTCCTATCTTAATACCCTGTATATCTTGCGACCCATCGAATTAAGGGCCCGCCGACATACTACATAGGAGGAATTATGTCAATTACGAATCAGTCATCGCTAGAAACCTTGCCCCAAGATGAGTCAAGGTGATTCTTGTGTCAAATACTAATTTTCACGAATTTAGTTCATCTTCGGATTATCTATTTTTTGTGGGCGCACCCTTTACAACCCGCTAATCAAAAAGTTGCCCTACCCCTCGGCCTTGTCCGCCCCCGCGCCTGCAAACAAATCCTTGATGCGGGCAAAAAAGCTGCTGGATTCGGGCGAGGTTTTTTCGCTGCCGCCGTCGGCGAATTCGCGTAGCAGTTCCTTCTGGCGTTTGGTCAGGTTCATCGGCGTTTCGACTACGGTTTCGATATAGAGATCGCCAAAGCCCGCGCCGCGCAGAGGCGGCATGCCCTTGCCGCGCAGGCGGAACTGGCGCCCGGTCTGGGCGCCTTCGGGAATGGTGATGCGCGCGGGTTCGCCCTCCATGGCGGGCACTTCGATCTGGCCGCCCAGTGCCGCGACGGTCATGGAAATCGGCACGCGGCAGAACAGATTATGGCCGTCGCGCTGAAAGATCGGGTGCGGCGTCACGGAAATAAAGACATAAAGATCGCCGGACGGGCCGCCCTGAACGCCGGCCTCGCCTTCGCCCGACAGGCGGATGCGGGTGCCTTCTTCCACGCCGCGCGGCACGGCAAAATTCAGGGTGCGTTCTTTCTGCACCCGGCCCGCGCCCTTGCAGGCCTTGCACGGGTTTTTGATCACCTGGCCGCGGCCGGCGCACGATGGGCAGGTGCGTTCGATGGTGAAAAAGCCCTGTTGCGCGCGCACCTTGCCCGCGCCGTTGCAGCCTGTGCAGACGGCGGGTTGCGATCCGGCTTCCGCGCCGCTGCCCTTGCAGGGTTCACAGCCCACCGCTGAGGGTACCCGGATGTCGGCCTGTTTGCCCAGATAGGCGTCCAGCAGGCTGATTTCCATATTGAAACGCAGATCGGCGCCGCGGGTGCGGTTATTGGCCCGTCTGCCGCCGCCCATGCCGAACAGATCGTTGAACACATCTGATAAATCGGAAAAGCCGAAACCATCGCCGCCGTTGCCGCGCGGGCCGCCATTCTCGAACGCCGCATGGCCCAGGCGGTCATAGGCGGCGCGTTTCTGGCCGTCCTTCAGAATATCGTAAGCGTGGGTGATTTCCTTGAATTGCGCTTCGGCCCCAGGATTTTCCCGGTTCTGGTCGGGATGATGTTCCTTGGCCAGTTTGCGATAGGCCTTTTTGATAATTTCAGGGGACACGCCCCGTTCCACCCCCAGGGTTTCATAAAAGCACCGTTTAGTCATTCCTGCCCGTCCTCAATTCATTCTTCATCGTCATTCCGGGAGATCGCAGCAGCCGAAGGACCTCCCGCACCGTATTCTGCGTGAGATCCTTCGCTACGCTCAGGATGACAACCGGGAGCACATTTCAGTCCTTCTTGTGGCTCTCGTCGATTTCCTCGTAATCCGCGTCGACGACACTGTCATCACCGGCGCCATGATCATCGCCGCCCGTTTCTTCCTGCGGCTTGTACATGGCCTCGCCGATCTTCATGGATGCGGTCATCAGCGCCTGAATTTTTGGCGCCAGTTCCGCTTCGCCGGCATTTTCATCTTCCATCGCCTTGCGCAGATCGGCAACCGCCATCTCCACCTCGCCCTTGAGGGCGGCGTCGATTTTATCGCCAGCGTCCGTCAGACTGCGCTCGGTGGAATGGATCAGCTGCTCCGCATGGTTACGCGTCTCGACACGGGCGCGTTTGGCCTTGTCTTCTGCGGCATGCAGTTCTGCGTCCTTGACCATTTTTTCGATGTCGGCGTCGCTCAGGCCACCCGACGCCTGGATCTGGATATGCTGTTCCTTGCCGGTAGCCTTGTCCTTGGCGCCGACATTGACAATGCCGTTGGCGTCAATATCAAACGTCACTTCAACCTGCGGCACGCCGCGCGGGGCCGATGGAATTCCCACCAGATCAAACTGGTTAAGGAATTTATTGTCGGCGGCCATTTCCCGTTCGCCCTGAAAAACCCGGATGGTAACGGCGGACTGGTTATCTTCGGCGGTGGAAAACACCTGGCTTTTGCGGGTCGGAATGGTGGTGTTGCGATCAATCAGCCGGGTAAACACGCCGCCCAGGGTTTCAATGCCCAGCGACAGCGGCGTAACGTCGAGCAGCAGCACGTCCTTTACATCGCCCTGCAATACGCCCGCCTGAATGGCGGCGCCCATGGCGACGACTTCATCGGGATTGACGCCCTTGTGGGGTTCGCGGCCAAAGAAGTTTTTCACCACTTCGCGCACCTTGGGCATCCGGGTCATGCCGCCCACCAGCACAACCTCGTCAATCTGCGCCGCCGAGAGGCCTGCGTCTTTCAGAGCCTGGGCGCAGGGGGCGACGGTTTTCTGGATCAGATCATCCACCAGCGCCTCGAATTTGGCGCGGGTCAGCTTCATGGTCAGATGCTTTGGCCCGGTCTTGTCGGCGGTAATGAAGGGCAGGTTGATTTCGGTTTGCGGCGTGCTGGAAAGTTCAATCTTCGCCTTTTCGGATTCTTCTTTCAGACGTTGCAACGCCAGTTTGTCATTGCGCAGGTCGATGCCATGTTCTTTCTTGAACTCATCGGCCAGATAATTCACCAGCCGCATATCGAAATCTTCGCCGCCCAGAAAGGTGTCGCCATTGGTGGATTTGACCTCGAACACACCATCGCCAATTTCCAGCACCGACACGTCGAACGTGCCGCCGCCCAGATCATAGACGGCGATAACCTTGCCTTCCTGCTTGTCCAGTCCATAGGCCAGCGACGCCGCCGTGGGCTCGTTGATGATGCGCAGCACTTCAAGGCCCGCAATCTTGCCCGCGTCCTTGGTGGCCTGACGTTGCGCGTCGCTGAAATAGGCCGGAACGGTAATTACCGCCTGGTCGACCTTTTCGCCCAGAAAGGCTTCAGCGGTTTCCTTCATCTTTTGCAGGATGAAGGCGGAAATCTGGCTGGGGGAATATTTCTGGCCATGGGCTTCAACCCAGGCGTCGCCATTGTCCGCTTTGGCGATCTTGTAAGGCACCATCTTGGCGTCTTTCTGCACGGTCGGGTCCGTGAACGCGCGTCCGATCAGACGTTTGATGGCGAACAGCGTGTTTTCCGGATTGGTGACCGCCTGGCGTTTCGCCGGCTGGCCGACCAGACGTTCGCCATCTTCGGTAAATGCGACGATGGAGGGGGTAGTGCGCGACCCTTCCGCGTTTTCAATGACCCGGGGTGTCGCGCCGTCCATGATGGCGACGCAAGAATTCGTCGTGCCAAGGTCAATACCAATTACTTTTGCCATGTTCATTCACTCCTGCGGCAGGCCCGCCGGGCCACAAATGGCGCCCGTATGGCCCCCATTAACAATAAGTCAGGTGTCGATGACCTCGTGTCATAACACTCGTCCGGCAAGCCCGGAACGGGCCAAACCGTGTGAAGGGTATATAGGGGCCGCCCGTCCGGGCCGCAACCCAAAGCGGCAGCGCCAGACAAGAAAAATTGGTATCCGGGACATCATGGATACCTCAGACCGACGTATCAATACTATTACCGGGGGCGCCCGCATTCTGGCCCCCGCCCTTGGCGACGCCGACCATGGCCGGCCGCAGCAATCTGTCTCCAATGACATAGCCCATTTGCAGAATCTGCACGATGGTTCCGTCCGGTTGACCTGTGCCGGGCGCCTCGAACATGGCCTGATGGAAATTCGGGTCGAATTTTTCGCCCATGGGATGGATCGGTTTGATGCCATGGCGCTCAAATATACCCAGTAACTGGCGCTGGGTCAGTTCCATGCCCTCGATCAGGTTAACAACGCCTTCCTGCGCCCGCACATCCTCGCCAACACTGTCAATCGCGCGATCCAGCGTATCGGGCACCGCCAGCAGGTCGCGGGCCAGACTGGCGATGGCGAATTTGCTGGCGTCCAGTTTTTCCCTGGCGGCGCGGCGCCGGACATTCTCGCCCTCGGCCACTGAACGCAATAGCTGATCCCTGAGATCCGCCACCTCCGCCATCAGCGCTGTTATGATCTCTTCCGGATCGGGAGGGGGCGCCTCATGAGAGGTCTCCTCGACGGGTATCTCGTACGATTGATCGTCCATATCACTCATGTTGTAACCATTTCTTTGCTTTAGCTTATTTATGACCCGTCTTTACCACGTCTGTGAAGTCAGACCATTGTTCAATGCGAAACGCACGGATATCCCGGACTGATTTAGGAAGCCAGATATTCTCGCGCAATGCCTGGATCGCAAGAAACAGATTGGCCATATCTTCATTTTCCGTGACGTAGAGGCTGCCCTGAACCCGGCGAAAGCCGCGCCCAATCAGGATAACTCCAATGTCCGCATAAGCTTGAGACACGCCTTTAGGATGATGGAGTTCCGTGTCCGCAACAACGAGATCAAAGGCTATGGCGTACATCAGCGCGCATCCGGATCGCCCGTCAGATGCGACAGGCGATATTCCGTCATCTCTCCCGTCTCGACAATCCTGATTGCAACCATCCAGTCCCCGTCTTGCAGCTGGCGAAGCATCCTGCAAACCTCGTAACGGGGGCCAACAGCGCCAAAGCTCTTGATTTTACCGGCCTGTATGACGGGCGGGGCTAAGCTGGTAGACAAGGCAAATCTCCCTTGGTTTCAGTCAGTCTAGATCGAATTGGGCGCCAGAGCAATCTGCACTTGGTTCGAGCAGCGTGCGTTTTACTGGAGTCGCGGATGGCTCCCGTAAAACGCATAAAGCTGCTCTAGGACAGCATTTGCCCGACAATCTTGGCGGTATAATCAACCATCGGGATAATGCGGGCGTAATTCAACCGGGTCGGGCCGATCACCCCGATAACGCCGACAATTTGTTCGTTCTTGTTGCGATAGGGCGAAAGCACGAGCGACGAGCCGGACAGGCTGAACAGCTTGTTTTCCGCGCCGATAAAAATGCGCACCCCGTCGGCGTTACGGGCCAGTTCCAGCAGCTGGATCAGGTCGTTCTGGCCCTCCAGATCCTCGAACAGGGTGCGGATACGCTCCAGATCCTCCAGCGCATGCACGTCTTCCAGCAGATTGGAATGGCCACGCACAATCAGCGACGCGCCGGCATTTCGATTGTGTCCGCCGCCCCAGACGGCCAGACCCGCTTCCACGACCCTGGTGCTCAGCTCATCCAGCTCTATGCGCTTGCTTTCCAGTTCCGCCAGAATTTGGCGGCGCGCCTCTTCCAGGGTGCGGCCCAGCAGCCGGGCGTTCAGATAATTGCTGGCCTGTTGCAGCGCGCCCCCGGTCATGCCAAGGGGCACCGTGATCAGGCGGTTCTCCACATGGCCGTCCTGGCCGACAATGACCGTCAGCGCCTGCCCCGGCCCGATATGCACGAATTCAATATGTTTCAGCAGCGGCTCGTGCTTGGGCGACAGCACCAGCCCGGCACAGCGCGCCAGCCCGGACAGGCGGCTGGTGGCGTCAGCCAGCACATCTTCCATCTTGGTTCCATTCGCAGCCGCCATAGCCTCGATCTCGCGCGCCTCGCTTTCGGTGACATTGCCGATTTCCAGCAGGGCGTCGACAAACATGCGCAGGCCCGTTTGGGTCGGGATGCGCCCGGCGCTGGTGTGGGGCGCATACAGCAGGCCCATCGCCTCCAGGTCCTTCATCACATTGCGGATGGTGGCGGAACTCAGCAGGGTCGGCAGTTGCGCGGCAATGCTTCTGGACCCGACAGGTATCCCCTCGGCCAGATAGGCTTCGACCAGGGCCCGGAAAATCTGACGCGAGCGTTCGTTCAGTTCAGAGATCATGGGGGCACCATAGCATATAATAGGCGTGGTCAGCACATTCCTGCGCTACCTGTAATACGAATTGCCATTAATCCTGACCTGCCATCCTGAGCGAAGCGAAGGCTCTCGTTGATACGCAGAGAGAGATCCTTCGCTTCGCTCAGGATGACAATGTATTAATTATTATGAAATTTGATGTAACGGAGCTGAAATCTTTACCTGCTAAACGAGGATGCTATGGCGGAATATACACTTGTCATTGGCGACAGGAACTGGTCGTCCTGGTCTTTGCGGCCCTGGCTTGTACTGAAACAGACCGGCGTTGCGTTTGACGAAGCGTATGTCCGGTTACGTCAGCCGGATACGCGCCAGCAAATATTACAGCATTCGCCGTCCGGCAAGGTTCCCGTGCTGAAGCATAACGGGTTGACGATCTGGGATTCGCTGGCCATCGCCGAATATCTGGCCGAGCAATATCCGCACATGCAGCTATGGCCGGTCGATGCCGCCGCACGGGCGCGGGCGCGGGCGATTAGCGCTGAAATGCATTCGGGCTTTCAAGCGCTGCGCGCGCATCTGCCGATGGATATTCTGGGCCGGTTTCCGGGTAAAGGCCTTGACGGGGAAGGCGTAGCGCAAGACGTTGCGCGCATTCAGCAAGTCTGGCGGGATGCGCGCAGCCAATGGGGCGCGGCGGGACCGTTTCTGTTTGGCGTATTCAGCATCGCCGACGCCATGTATGCGCCAGTGGTGACCCGGTTCATCACCTATGATGTTCCCTGCGACACCGTGTGCGGGAACTATCGGGATAATGTCTGGAACATGCCCGCGATGGTGGAATGGCGGGCCGGATGTGACCGCGCCGGGTACGGCGATTAAGGCTTGGGCGTCTGATAATGATCCAGCCCCTGCTGCATCCGGATCAGGGCGTCAGTGTAGCTGATCGCGGCCGCTGTTTCCTGTCTGGCTGATATGGAAGGCCTGCAAATAGCCGTATCGGTGTTAAACGGCGCCGCCAGAGGGGCCAGCGGCTCCGCGCTGCCGATGGTGCGGGCCAGCGCATCCAGCGTGGCGGCGTCAAGCATAACCGGGGCCGGGACGCCTCTGGGATTAACCGTAACGCGGCCGCGCAATGGTTCTGGCTGCGCAATGGCGGCGAGGGAGTTATGCGCGCCGTCATCCGGGGCAGCGGGGGCCGCCTTGTCCTTTTCTCCCAGCATGGCGGTTAAAACATGGCCGCCCGCGTCCTTGCCGGTGGCTTTTTCCAGTATCGTATCGGCCAGCGCCGCCGCCAGACCGATCACCCCAAAAAACAGGGTGTTCCCGGCCACGCGGCCCATGGGTGTGATTTCATCCCCGGTAATGCGGCGGTACAGGCTGGATACAACCGGAATATGCTGGAGCGGGTTGATCATATCCAGAAGCCCGGCAAACGAAAAACCGTTATCCACGCCGGAATTTTCGGCGGGTTTCGCATTTTCGGCGGAGATTTCGCCTGGCGCAGGACCGAAAGCGCCGCCTTCGTAGGGCGTCAGACGGCCCCGCAAGGGCATCGCGTGATAGCGGCCGGTATAGTTCGCGTCAGCGGCGGGTATCTGGGGATCAATGGACATAGTTCATTCCTAGCAAGCAGCGGGCCATGTAATATTTTATATATAACAAAGACTTGTGCAATGGGATGGCTGATTGGCCAGGTCCACAGGCAAAACTTGCCTATAGCAGGTGACCGCTTTTGTCGCGCTTGGTGTTGAGATAAAACCAGTTATGCTCGTTGCTTGGAAAATGATGCGGCACCCGTTCCACAACCTGCACCCCCAGTTGCGCCAGCCCCGATACTTTTGACGGATTATTGCTCATCAGCCGAACCTGACTGAAGCCAAGCAGGCTCAGCATACGGGCGGCGGGGAGGAAAATCCGCTCGTCGGCTGAAAAGCCCAGGCGTTCATTGGCCTGATTGGTGTCAAAGCCCTGATCCTGGAGACCATAAGCGCGCAATTTGTTGATCAGGCCGATGCCGCGGCCTTCCTGCGCCAGATACAGCAGAATGCCGCCGCCTGCTTCATTGATCTGTTTGATCGCCCCGCGCAGCTGTTCGCCGCAATCGCACTTGAGCGAGCCAATCAGATCGCCGGTAAAACATTCCGAATGCAGGCGCGCCAGCACGGGTTGATGCCGGTCCGGATCGCCAATCATGATTGCAAAATGTTCCAGACCGCCATCCCTGGGACGAAAGGCAATCAGGCGCGCGTCCTCGGCCCCGGCAAGGGGCACCCGTGCGCCTGTCACCTGCACCAGTTCGGTGGCCGCTGTCGTATCATAGGATAATATTTCCAGTGCGCCCGCCGGCAGAAGGTCATGGGCTCGGGCAAAGGCTGCGCCTGTTTGGGCTGGGGGTAAGCCAGCTGCGATGACGGCCGGCAGAAGATGCGCCAGTTTGGCGAGCTTTACCGATGCCTTCCAGCCATCGCCCTGAAGCGCGCGGGCCGCGTGAAACGGGCCGCGCATGGGAAATTCCAGATCCCGTGACGGGTCCGCCAGGGACTTTGCCGCCTCGGCAGTTTCCCAGCCGCCGTTGCCATATTGGGGCAGCAACACCACTTCAGGGGTGTAGAGGCGAATTTTAAGGGTTACCGCCCG
>JBEBFX010000292.1:0-2203 GCA_040081735.1 Alphaproteobacteria bacterium
CAGACGCCGCGCACCGATCCGCGCCTGTTGTGTCCGCCACAGGCGTCAATTCGCCACGAATCAGATTTTGCGCACGTCTGTTGAGGCGCAGCCGCAAGCCCGCGTGGGCGGGCATCGGCTGAACGCCAATGTTCGTTACCGTAAATTGCAGGCGCAGGCCATCGGGGCCAAGTTCAAACCGCTGCAAAAACTGACAGATCGCGGCGGGGCCATGGGGCAGGTCTTCCTGACCTGTAAAAACCTGCTGCAATGTAAGCGTTGCGCGAATGTTCGAGCCGTCCTGCACCGTCCATTCTGTCAGGCCGCATTGCGCAGTGACACCGGTTTCTGAACCGGCAAAGGGGCCAACCGGCAGACAGGACATCTTGCCCGCATCCCGGCCGTCTATATTTTCAGCGCAGGCCGGGTGCAGAATATCACAGGTCAGACCCGCCGGTGACCGCCAGCGCAGGGCGCCAAGCGCGCCGCCGCAGTCCGGCAATATATCGACCGACAATCTGCCATCTGTGAGAGAGATTTTACGCATCTGTTTTGCGCCCCGCGCTCGTGCAGCCAAGCCATTATACCGCACCTCCGCCGTTGCTGAAATAGCCAAGCTGACATGACCGGCGGCCAGACAGTTTACTCAGGCGTAATGGCGGGTGCGATTCCGGACCAGGGCCTTGCGCAATGCTCCGGCGAATTCAAGGCGCTCTTCGGTGGTCAGGAATTTTCCGAACACCAGATATTTCCCGTGCGAACGCACGGCCAGCAGCGGCGCGCTGGGGACAGAGGCAATCAGTTCAACCTGCGCCCAGTAAGCCTGGAGGTTCCAGCTCAGAATCCGTCCATCGGGCAGGAAACGGCGTATCAGAAGGCAGGCGTCATCCAGCTGCACGGTTTCATAAATTCTTGCCGCGCGAAAATTGGCGCGAAACGCCAGATAAATCATGGCCGCATCAAGGCCGAAAAATCCCAGCACGGGCCAGGCGCCGATCATAAAAAATGACAGGCCCGCAATAAAGCTGAGAACGGTGACGCAGGCCATCACCGTCATAAATCCGCGCCGGTCCAGCGACCGATGGGGATACAGCACGGCGTCAAAATGCAATCCCCCGGCAGTTCGTCCCGCCGTGCTGGCAGTGGTGATTTCCGGTTTGATTTCCGGCGGTATGGGTTCAGGTCCGTTCATGCAAACAGACTAGGCGAGACAGGCATTCCGCGCGAGTAAAAAATGCGTTAAGCATACTGTATGGTTAATGCCCAGACGCTCCCGGCGCCGATGACGCCGAAGGAAATTTCGACATTTTTTACGCGGCTGCGCGCCCGCGATCCCGAACCCAAAAGCGAGCTGGAATATCTGAACCCCTATACGCTTCTGGTGGCGGTCGTGCTGTCGGCCCAGGCGACCGACAAGGGCGTGAACAGGGCAACGGGGCCGCTGTTTGCGGCCGCCGATACGCCCGGAAAAATGCTGCTGCTGGGCGAAGATCGCGTGCGCGATTATGTAAAAAGCATCGGTCTGTACCGCACCAAGGCGAAAAACATACTGGCCCTGTCCGCCCAGTTGCTGCGGGACCATAAAGGCCAGGTGCCGCGATCGCGCGAAGCCCTGCAAGCGTTGCCAGGGGTTGGCCGCAAGACCGCCAATGTTGTCCTGAATGTGGTGTTCGGCGAACCCGTCATGGCGGTCGATACGCATATATTCCGGCTGGGAAACCGCACCGGGCTGGCGCCGGGAAAAAATCCCCGTGCAGTGGAAGACGCCCTTGTGGCTAATATTCCAAAACGCTTTATGCGCCACGCCCATCACTGGCTGATCCTGCATGGGCGCTATGTGTGCAAGGCGCGCGCGCCGGACTGCCCCAATTGTGTGGTGCGGGATGTGTGCCATTATGCGGATAAGACCGGCTGATTTGGCAGACCCGGAATTTAACCTGGCACTGCGGCATTGCGTGAGAGTATGGCGCCGATGCATTGCCCCGGTTCCGGGTCTTCGCCCCCGTCGCGGGCGCCGGTTTCGGCATGGGACACCCGCGCCGCGCCGCCGGCCTCGGCATAAATGAATAGAAACAGTACGCAGCCGCCGTGGGAATATTGCCAGACCTCGGCAAAGGGTTCCTTGCGGCTCAGGTCGGGTTTGCCAAGCAGCCGCTCGATTGCCGGGACGTCCAGACCCACGAGATCATTCGTTGAATAACCACCCTTGCCTTCACTGCGCGGC
>JBEBFX010000015.1:0-30074 GCA_040081735.1 Alphaproteobacteria bacterium
GCGGGGTGATGTATAATCCAAATCAGGGTGTGGTATATTCGCCGTATCGTGGCCCGCAGGCCCCGCCTACGGCTCCAGCGCCCATAACTGGGGCGGCCCCGACGCCCGCCGTAGTACAGCCCGCCACGCCGGCGGCCCCTCGCGGAGGCGGTGCAGCGGCCACGCAGCCCATGAACGCATCGTCCGGGTTTACCCCGCCACCGTTAGAGGACGCATCGGTTCAGAGACAGCTTTCGGGATTTCTGGCGTCCAACAGCCCCGTCATGCAGCAGGCCCGCACCGGAGCGATGCAGTACGCCAATTCCAGGGGAGTGCTTAATTCATCTATCGCAGCCGGAGCGGGCGAGGATGCGGTTATTAGGTCGGCTGTGCCTGTCGCCAGTCAGGACGCAGCGCAGATCAACCAGCGTAATCTGGCGAGCCTTGGGTTCGCCTATGATAGCGGGCTACAAGCGGCGCGTATCGGCTCTGCGGAACGGATATCGGACGCCGACATTGCCGCGCGCGCTGCGCTCCAGACCGGACAGATAGCGTCCACAGAAAGGTTGTCGGCGGCGGAGATTGCCGCGCGCGCGGCCCTTCAGCAGGGGCAGATCGGATCGACCGAGCGGTTATCGGCGAGCGAAATAGCATCGCAGGAGAGGATTGAAACGAACAGGCTTACGGCTAATCTTGCGTCGGGCGACCGTCAGGCCGTCACAACGGCTGTCGAGCGTGCGTTCTCGGATTACACCAGCAAGGTCACGTCGCTTGCCGCCAACAATGAAGTCCCCGCCGAAACGCGGACTGCCTACATGCAGGCGTACGCGGCGGAGCGGGACAGGGCCATTGCATTGATCGAATCCGTGTATAATGTTGATCTGCCGTGGGCGCCGGTCGCGGTTGCGGCAACGGGAGGATAGGCGATGGGCCTGAAAAAACTATTCAAGAAAGTCATTAAAACCGCCGTTAAGGTCGCGCCGCTTGCTCTGGCGGCCGGCGCGGTGGTTATGACCGCAGGGGCGGCGCTGGGTGTCACTGCTGCGGCCGGCGGGTGGGGCGGCGCGATCACAAATCTGGTGGCGAGGATTGGGGCCAAGGGTATTCTTGGGAGCGTCCTGACGGGCGCCCTCACAAATGCCGGTTATGGAGCGGCCATAGGCGCGGCTGGGGCGGCGCTGACGGGCAATTCGGTTAGCAAGGGCGCATTAATGGGGGCGGCCACTGGTGCTGTGACTGGCGGCATCACGGGGGGGTTCAGGACGCCTGCGCCCGCCACGGGCAGCGTCGGGGTTAATCTGCCGAACAATGCCGCGCCCCAGATGGATGCGCCAGGTCTTGAGCTTAGCCGCGCAGGCGGCGCCGGTGTAACCCCTGTCAGCGCGCAGGCTCCGAACGGCGGATTTATGAACAGCGCGGGAAATTTCCTAAACTCCAATTCAGGCGTCATGATCGGCACGGCTGTTGGGAACGCATTGAGCGGGATAGGCGCGGGCATTGGCGCAAAGGCTGAGGCTGACGAGGTAACAAAACGCGAGGAAGACCGGAGGGCGGCTGTTGCGGCCAATTATGCGCTGCCCGCAGGTGGTGGGATGTTGACGCCCGCGTCCATGGCCGCGCTGGAGGCCGCGCGTCCGCAGCCTGAGCAGAGGTTCAGTCAGAATTTCAGCAAACCGGGGTACAAGTGGGACCCGGCCAGCAATCAGATTGTTTACGCGTAAGGTGATGTCATGGCCGGAATGCTGAGTGAAACAATGGTGGCAAGGCTCAAATCTGCCGGAGATACTGGCGGGGTTGATCCTAACGAAACGATATTCGCGGAGCCTGATCAGGGCGGCGAAGGCGAGGCCGCGACCCCTGAGGAGCAACAGAAATACGAGCAGTTCATCGATGGCGCGCTGAAAGTGATTTACAACGATAAAACGAAAAAGAAAATACTGGATACGCTCGCGGGCAGTGAACCGGTTGAGGCGCTTGGCGGTGTCGCCGCCATGGTTGCCAGCCGGGTGACGGCTGCTGCGGTTAAGGCGGGGGACAGGATTGACCCCGCCATCGTGTTGGCGGCGCTTGAGGAAATCATCCCCGATCTCGCCGAGTTTGCTCAGGAATCCGGCGCGCGGAAATTTACTCAGGAAGAAATTGACGGGGCGTTTATCCGCGCGGTTGATCAGTATCGCGAAACGGAAACTCGCAACGGTAACGTTGACCCGCAGGAGTTTGCCGCCGACTTCGAGGAAATGATGCGCGCCGATCAGGCTGGCCGTCTCGGTGAAGTGGCGCCGGCGCTGGGCAATCCGGCTAACGGGGTCTCTGCGCCGGGGTTTGATGGCCAAATGTCCGCTCTTGCCGGGCGTCCGCAACCGGGAGCGTACGAATAATGGCCGGGTTTATTCTGGGCGGCGCGCTTGAGGGCATCGGCAAAGGCATCGCGACCGCCGCTGAAGAAACCGGCAAGGAAATGCGGGAGAGGGCGCGGCTTGAGCTGGTGGACCGGATGAATGATGAGAATGCGGCTGTTGAGCGCGAGTATAAAACTGGTGAGAGAATTTCTACGCAGGGGTTCACCACGGCTGAGCGCGAAGGCCGACAGGGGTACGAGAGCGGTGAAAATAAACTGACCCGTGACGCAACCGCTGGCGAGAACAGGCTTAACAGGCAGGCAACCAGCAGTGAAAACAGTCTTAACAGGCAGCACGATATACGTGTTGATCTTTTGCGCAACGCGCATGACAAGGCTATGGCTGAGGGGAACCATGAACGGGCCAAGGAGATTAGGGCTATTGCGCTTAAGGACGATATTGCGCTGAACGTTCTGGATGCGAACCTTGATGAGCGGGGCAGGAATTACGGCAGCGAGCGTGAGCGTGCGGACGCCCGCATTGAGCGCGAGCGTGTCGCCGGAGAAGCCAGCAGCGCAGTTGAAGAGGCAACCAAAACCGTTGCCGGTAAATCATGGTTGCCCTCGGCAATCACGGACCGCTTCACTGATTTCACAGAGGACGAGATCGCTCGGGGGTACGCCAGCCTTGTTCTCGATGCGAGAGACGCGGGGCGGCCTACCCCGCCGTTCGACAGGTCTGAAATCGAAAACACACTGAGGACCCGCAAGGATACCACAGCAGGTGGGGCAACAACGGCCCGCGCGAATTTGACCAGCGAGACTGACCGCCTTGAATCGGCGCAGCAGCAATTGCGTGACACGCGCAATCCGCCGCCTCCGCCCCCGCCGCAGTCGCAGCGCGACAGATCATCCGGCCGCATGAGCGCGGCGTTAAGGCGCTCGCTTGATAGTGGGGAATATACCGACGCAAAGCAGGTAGGCGAGCGTATTCAGGTCAAGAAGCGCGGCGACGATAGATGGTATTGGTACGACGAATAGGAGCGCCATGTGCCACCCCGGTTAACGCCTGTTGAGGATGAGGATTACCTGTCGCCAAGGTTAACGCTTGTTGGCCAAGGCGATGAGGAATATCGCGCGCCTCGCCTTACCTTGGTTGATGACGAAATTTCAACGGGTGATAGATTTACTCGCGGGCTGAGCCGTGGCGTTGACCAGGCGGAAGGGTTGTTATATTCAGCGGGTGAGGCGCTGGGGGAAAAGATAGGCTCTGATACACTCACGCAATTTGGACGCAGGGGAGCAGCCGTCAATCAAAATGAGGCGGAATCGGTTGGCGCCGCCCCTGAATTTACCGATATCCGCAGCCTTTCAGATTTCGGCAACTGGGCCACGGAAACGGCGGGAACGCTGATACCGCTGGCCGTACCCGTTATAGCGGGAGCATTGGCGGGTGGGCCATTGGGTGCGTTCGCGGTTGCCGCCCCGCTTGGCGTTGGTGAGGTGCAACAGGGTATAAAAGAAAAAGACCCGCTCGCCGAGGGTAAGGCTGCTTACGTGTTTGGCGGCGGCGCAGCTATTGCCGCGCTGGATAGCGTTCTCCCTGGATTGATAATTGCCCCCCGGTTGGTGCGCGCGTTTGGGCGTGAGGGCGCTGAGAGCATTGCCCGCAGAGCGCTTGAAAAACCTGTCAGGGAGAATTTTATAAAACGCACGGCAACAGGCGCGGCTGAGGGCATGCTTGTTGAAGGCGCCACCGAAGCATTGCAGGAGGCCATTGGGGAGTACGCAGCTGCGCGCGCCACGAACGAGCCGATCAGTTCCCGGCTTGGCGAACAGATGATCGAAGCCGCCGCCGCTGGCGCGTTGTTCGGTGGCGCAACTGGCGGGGCGTCTCGCGCTTTCGAGCGCGGGTCTGAGAAGCCAGCCACAGAGCCGCGCACCGCCCCGGAGCCGATAATTGTACAACCCCAAACGCCCGCCGATCAACAGCCCACGCCGCAACAGCCAGCGATTAACCTGCCAATGGCGCCATTAACCCCAGAGGACATTGAAGGCCCGCTCCCAAACGACGTTGTGTCGATAGGCAAAGCAATCATAGATGCGTCTGACAGGTCGGGTGATCCGTTCAGCGTGGCCGCGCCACCCGCCGCATCGGGGGCAGTTGTAGATACATCGCCAACATCTGCGGGAACGGCACAGCCTATCCAACAGCCAGCCGTAGCACCGGCTGCGCCCCTGCCTGTCTCCGGCCCCAGATTAACGCTTGTAGACGCTGAGAATCCGCCATTGACAGGGGCCACAGCCCCACCAGTGCGCGATCAGGCCCCACTAGCCGAACCCGCCGTCCAGACGGCGTCCATCCCGGCGACGGTGAGCGATGTGCATGCCGCCGCCGATCAGGCGGGCATTGCGTGGGATAACGACCCTGATTTTATGAATTTCACCCGGTCTATCACCAGCAAGGATCATCTTGATAAATTAAATCCAGCGCAGATCGCCGCCGTTAAAACCGCCATTGAGAGCGGTCAGCGGCCGGCTGTTTTTAATGCTGATGATTATTTTGATCGTGTCATGAAGTATGTCAGGACACCGGGCAAGCCGGTTACTGCGGAAGCCATAGCCAAAGCCGTTGGTGTGCAGCCATCCCAGGCGGCCCAGATTCTGGGGCAGGTCGCGCAGTCGCCGTCGGCAAGATTGCGCGCCGGTAAAAACGGCGCATGGCAGCGCCAACCACGCACTGGCGCCCTTGATATCGTCCAGTTTATCGCGTCGAGGGGGGGTATCAGGGAACACTCAGGCGAATTAGCAGCACGGGATTACGGTAAAATATTTGTACCCAGATACGGTAAGCTGGTGCGAAAAACCGGGATGCACCTTGATGACGCCCGTAAACTGGCGCAGGAATATGGGTATTTGGCCCCGGACACTCCCGGCATAGAGTCCGTGTCTTCCGTTCAGGATTTCATGGACGCGATGGATGAAACCGTGTCCCGGCGCAGGAGGGTTTATTCCTACGACGGCTCGGTTGAGGCCGAAATGGCGGTCGATGCCGGCAAGGTAAACGAGCGCGCCGAAGAAGATATCAGGGCGTTTGCTGTTGAATTGGGTGAACCGCTCAGCAAGGCGGATATTGCAGGCATACTTGAGATTATGGCTGGGGGCATGGACGCCGAATCCGCCGTGATTGAACATATTGAAAACGTGGCGCGTCAAACCGAATATGACGTGAGCACCAAAACGGAGAGTAGAGGCGATGAAGAATATCCAGGATTCGAGTCTGGACCGGCCCAAAATGATCGCCCGGCTGGAAACCTTGATGAAAAACCCAAAGGTGACGCAGGAAGACAGGGCGCGGCTGATCAAGTCCGCGCGCCAGCTGCGCAAGATCGAGACGGTAATGAGCGCCCGCCGGAACGAACCGTAGACCGCACCCCAGAGGGCGATCAAACCGTTCTGCCTGGCGCTGAACGGACAGAGGATGCAGCCAGGGCCAAGCGTCAGGCCGACGCCAAGTCTGAGGCTGTAGCGCGCGCCCAGCAGGGCAAGATGCGCCGGGGCGGGCAGGAGTCGGTCAGGGATCAGGATGGGGGGTTGTTTTCGGCGGAGCGCGATCAGGAGGATATGAAATTCAGCCTGCCGCGTGATGATGACGCTGGCGCGCAGCAACCGTCTCACACGGAGATTTTTGACGCACTTCGCGCGGCGCTTGACGGCGTTGGGCTTAAGGACGTGAAACTTACGATTCCGATCATGATCCAAGATCGGGACGGCGGCGTGTTAGGCTTGCGCGGCGCTTACGAGGCCACGAAAAATGTTATCAGCGTGGCAATGACGGCCCGTGATAAAATCTGGACGCTGAGCCACGAGGCGGTTCATGCGCTGCGCAATCTGGGACTGTTCAATAAATCCGAATGGTCTATCCTGCGCAACAAGGCGCAATCCGACAAAAAGCTGACGGCTGACATTCGCCGCCGCTATCAGCGCGCTTCGCTGACAGAAGAGGGCTTCATCGAAGAAGCCGTCGCCGATATGTACGCAGACTGGCGGCGTGGCGATACCCGCGCCAAGGGCTTGATTGAGCGGTTGTTCACGCGGATCAAGAATTTCCTTGAGGCTGTCGGGAACGCCCTGCGCGGGATGGGGTTTAAGTCGGCCGAGGATGTGTTCCGTTCGATTGAACGGGGCGAAGTGGGGGCGCGGGAGCGTCGCGGATCAGTTGATGGGCCGGTTAAATTTTCAACCCCGGATGATCTGTTTGGCAAAAGTTTTGATGCGCCATCGGAGTTTGTATGGCGGCATCTGAGTGTCAATAATATCCGCAGGATGCGCCGCGCGGAGCTGATGCTGATGGCTGATGGGGTAAGGCAGAAACTACAGGACAAATTCATTCCGTTGCGCCGCACCCAGGAGGCCATACTCAGAGCCGATGGAGAGCCGGAGCTTGACCTGGCAGTAGACGCCTACCTTGCTGAAGAGCTTTCTCACGGCAGGATAGGCAGCGCGCTTCGGATGCTCGAAAGGGACCACATCAAGCCATTGATAACGGCGATGCAGGCCGAGCGCCTTACCGTAGCCAGTGTGGAAAATTATATCTATGCCCGCCATGCGCCAGAACGCAACGCCAAGATTGCCAAGATAAACCCTGAAATGCAGGATGGCGGATCGGGCATGACGAATGCCGACGCCGCAGATGTTATGAACCAACCAAAAGAAACGATCGCCGCGCTTGAGCGCATTGCGCAACGGATTGATGCGATGGTGGACGAAGCTCTCAGGGTTCGTGTAGACGCCGGACTGCTTAGCGAGGAAGATGCCGCGACATGGCGCAACACATATAAGCACTACGTGCCGCTCAAAGGGCTGCCCGAAATGGAACCAGACGCTCAGGTTGAACGCCCGAACATAGGTAAGGGCTTTGACATGCGTGGGCCTGAGAGCAAGCGCGCCATGGGTCGCGTGAGCCGCGCTACGGGCATACTGGCGAATGTAATTACTGCCTACGAGGAGGCTATAGTCAGGGGCGGGAAAAATGATGTAGGCCGCACATTGCTTCGTCTTGTTGAGAGGTATCCAAATCCTGATTTCTGGGAGATTAACCGCCGCGAATTGGCGCGGAAAGTCAATCCTGAAACTGGGATGGTGGAATATGTTGCCGATCCGCTCTATCAGGTGGCCGATAATGTTCTCGCTGTAAAAATTGACGGCAAGCCTGTTTACATAACCCTGTATCACAAGGGCATTGCAAGGGCCATGAAAAATATTGGCGCGGATACGGGGAATGGCCTGTTGCGGGCCATGCAGCGGATCAACAGATGGATGGCGTTTGTAAACACGTCCGCCAATCCTAATTTTATCATATCGAACTTCCAGCGGGATATTCTGGCGGCTGGCATCAACCTGCAATCAGTGCCGGCCGCCAAGGGGATGACGGCGAAAATAATCAAGAATACGCCTGCGGCTATTCGGGGTGCCTACCAGGCGATCCGAGGCGGCAGGGCAGATAAATGGTCCGTGACCTATGAAGCGTATGCAGCGGATGGAGGCATAACGGCATTCTTTGCGCTTGACGATATTGATGCACAGCGCAAACGCATTGACGACATGATCCGGGACATAAACAAAGAAGGCGGACTGGTTCATGTGAAACGCCTTGCCCTCACTGCTGAGAAAATGATTCAGGACGCGAACGCGGCGGTCGAAAACGGCGTCAGACTTTCCGCGTATTCCGCGCTACGGGACGCGGGTGTTTCGAGAGAAAAATCCGCCTCGGTCGCAAAAAACTTAACAGTGAACTTCAACAGGCGGGGCGAATGGGCGGGGACGGCTTCGGCGCTCTACCTGTTTTATAATGCGTCGGCTCAAGGGTCTGTCCGGCTTGTCCAGTCATTGCGGCATCCGCTCGTGCAGAAAATCGTGGGGGGAATAATTGCCGCATCGGCGATACTGGATATAGCAAACGGCCTTCTGTCGCCAGATGATGAGGATGGAGAGAAGGCCTATGACAAAATCAGCGGCTATACCAAAGACCACAACATTATTTTGATTAACCCCATGGGCGATGGCGAGAATATTATCGCTGCGAAGATACCATTGCCATATGGGCACAACGTGTTTTTTGTGATCGGAACAAAGATAGGCGAGCAAGTGCGGTCGGCGCTAGGGATAGGCCCTGAGCGCAGCCCCCTATCTCAGGCTGCGGATATCGCATTGGCCGCCCTGAGCGCGTTTAATCCCATTGGCGGGTCGGACACCGTTGTAAGCTCGCTGATACCTACTGTTTTGAAACCGTTCTACGAAACAGAGGTTAACCGGAATTTCATGGGCGCGCCAATATCGCCAGAACCCGACAAATACGGTGTTCCGGAGCCGGATAGTGAGCGGTATTTCAAGTCTGTCAGCCAGCCCGCAAAATGGTTCGCTCGCGAGCTGAATGATCTGACGGGCGGCGATGAGGTGCGCCCTGGAGCCGTAGACGTGTCGCCAGAAACGCTTGACCACTTTTTCAAATTTGTGACGGGCGGCGCGGGAACGTTTGTGGAAAACACTGGAGACTTTTTCTACAAAGTCCTTAGTGGTCAAGCCAGCGATATTGAATGGCGGCGGGTGCCGTTCGCCGGGCGCACCATAGAGGGCAAGAACCTTTATTATGAGCGGCAGCGATATTATGAAATACGCGACGCGGCAGAAATGGCAGATGCGCAATTGCGGCTGAAAGTGACAAAAAAGGACGCAGACGGCGAGCGCGACGTGCGGCAAAGCTACGCCCCAGAGTTAAAGGTCAAGACGGTGTTTGACGAATCCGACAAGAACCTTGCCAAACTCAGGAAGGCTCAAAAGGAAATCGATGCGGACAAGGATATGCCGGAGGACAGGCGGCGCATGGTTACTGAAGCTATTCAGGGCCAGATGAACAAGGTTATGGCTGACGGCGTCCTTTATTACAATCAGGTGAGCCAGTAAAATGTGGTCCAAGACGCGGAGGCGTGGTATTATGAAACCTACAGGTAGCGTTTCGGGGATGCTCACACGCCAGAGGTTGCGCCAATGAACCTTGCTGAAAACAACATCACAAAGCTCTACGTAGGCTATTTCAACCGCGCGCCTGATCCTGCCGGGTTCGCATACTGGATGCAGCGCAACTTCGATGGTATGCCGCTGCTGGCCATTGCCAACAGCTTTTTCGTCCAACCGGAAACGCAGGCGATCTATGGCGGGCTGAACAACGAGGCATTGCTCACGCTGATCTATCAGAACCTTTTCAGGCGCGCGCCAATCGGGTACATTCTTAACAACTATCATCAGATCACGCTATACACGCATGAAATGGGGCATTGGTGGTTCCGTCCTGCGGCCCCTGGCACTGAGAACAGCTATTCCCGGCTTGTGAAAATCAACGGCATTCACGCTGAAATTGATCATCCCTACGTGGTGTCTGTCTACGGCGGCCCCCTCCCGATCAATCCGGTATATCTGGAAGGGGATTATGTTCACTTCGAGGATGAAGCCTGCATCATGTACAAGGCGATCGGGCATCAGGAAATCAGATATATTCAGCCGGTCGAGCGGGCCGTGCTGCGGGCAATGGGGATAGCATGACCGAGGAATCCGAACTGCATCATGCAATTGGCGCGCTCACAGCCGACATGCTGTCTAGCCAGCGGCAAAGGCAAACGCTGTTTGATATGATGGGTGATATTTCAAGGAATGTTTCCCTTATACGCGAAGATCAGAGGGTAGCCATAGCCGTCGCCACGCTGCTGAAAGCTGATGTTGATGAAATGGGAAAGCGCGTCAAATCGCTTGAGGTGATCAAAAACAGATTTATCGGGGTTGGCCTAGCGCTGACGGTGGCATCCGGCGCGGCGTGGGATGCCGTCAAGGGGTTCATGAAGCAATGACGCCACGCAAGCCGATAGACTTTCTCGATCTTGAAATCATGGCCCGCACCATCTGGGGAGAAGCGCGGGGCGAAACGATGCGCGGGCGCCGGGCGGTGGCCTGCGTGATTATTAACCGCTGGCGTTCCGGCAAATGGTTCAACGGAATTGACGCTAATAACGATGGTGTCGAAAGTGTCACAGAGGTCTGCCAACAGGCCTATCAGTTCTCATGCTGGAATAAAAACGACCCGAACCTGCCGAAACTGCTGGCCGTCCGGCTGGGCGATATGGTGTTCGGGGAATGCGTCACTATTGCAAAGATGGTGATTGAAGATGTGGCAGGTGATCGATATGCTGGCCGCGACCCGTCACGCAACGCCACGCACTACTATGTCGATGGTTCGCCGGTCCCAAAATGGCGTGAGGGCAAAAGCCCTTGTGCAATACTTGGCAGGCATTTATTCTTCAATGACATACGGTAATGGAAGACGCTGCAAAACACTTTAAGCTACATACAGAAATGTGCAATAAAGGAAAAATGTTCAAGGGTTCTATCGGTATGGACGTATAAATGACTGAATCCGTTAAACCACCAGGAGATCAAACATGACTAAACTCATCAGGATTGAGAGCGCCGACAACTCTAAACACAAGGTGCAAGTGCAGGTGTTCGATAAAGTCACGGCGGAAAATGCCACGGACTTTCTTGTAGATACCTACAATCTTGATGTGCCGTGTGCGATTAAGGAAGTTTACATACACAGCGGCAGATATCTGGTTATCCGGGAAACGCCTGTAACGAAGGAGTGATATCATGGAATGGATTATTGCAAGACTGAGAGAGCCGTCCACAATCGGCGGGTTGTCAGCACTATTCGGCCTGGTCGGCGTGACGTGGGCGCCTGAGCTACAGGAAGCGATTGTCGCCGTTGCCGTCAGCGTGGGCGGCCTGCTCATGATCCTGATGCGCGAGAAATCCGATTGACGAACGCGCAGCAGTCAGGGCTAATCTGTACGCGCCCCGTGACGAGGTAGCGGACCCTGACCGCCTTGCAGAGATTGGTCTGGACTTTGATAATGACCTGGGAGCGCTTAGTCAGCCGCTTAAAGCGAGGCCGCAAATGACTGTCATGAAGATCATTCTGACCGCGCTGGGGATCATCAAGGTTATGACGCAATGGTTCAGAGACAGGTCCATTCATGACGTTGGGCGCAAGACCGAACGCGCTGCGGTTCTGGAAGCCGAAAGGAAAGCCAATGAAGCCTCTGAATCTGTTAAGCCTCTGGGCCGTAGCAGCGTCATTGACAAGCTGCGCGACGGCGGATTCTAGCCCCATTTATTTAACCCGTTGCCCGGCCCTGATAGCGTACCCGGCAGCCGTACAGGCTCAGGCAGCTACGGAATTGTCAGCGATGCCCCCAAGCGCCGCCCTACCCCTGTTTATGGCTGATTACGGCGCACTCAGAGCGAAGTGCAGGGCGGTGCATGACTAAGAAGCAATACGACTGGACCGCCGAGATCGATCAATTCATCCGGTCGAGCCGCCTCAATGGCATGGAATATCCGGAAATGCAGGCGCGCATCCTGCAAGATTTCCAGATGGATTTACCGCTCAAAATTCTCCAGCGCCGTTTCTGGTGGGCCAATTATGCCGCTACCAGACACCTTCGTCCTATTGAGAAGCGCGTTACCAAGGTGGAGAATACCGGCCTGAAATGCAGAATGTCGCTCATGAACGCCGGGCCGTGCAAGAAATTATGCCATCTATGCCAGGATTATGTGATTCCGGCTGCATAACAGAAAACGCCGCGTCAATGGCGACTCCACATATCGTAAACATTCACGCAAACGGCCAGCAGGTTAAGCGTCCCTACGGCCCACATGATGTCCCGTGCCCGCCGGTATCTCCGGATTTGATTCCGAAGATCAGTAAGTAGTTGATCTGACATTTGGGTTCTCCATTTTAACGATCCGCCGCGCCCCATCTGATCCGGTGTATTCAATCAGCACGTCCGGGCGGCAACTGCATCCGCTTGAATCGTAATGCGTGGATATTTCACCCCGCCATGGCCTCGCCCGATGGACCAGCCGTATGACGGTGCTGCTTTCGTCGGGGGTCATCTGGTCCACCAGAAGAAGCCGCGCCGCAATCCGCTGCAAAACCCGCGAATGATGGCTTTTATGATCAGCGGTTCAATCATTTCATGTGCTCCATGTCCGCCATTGGTCCCAGCCGCCGACTTTTGGGTCAGGGGGCCATTTTATCTCTTGCGGTGGTCTTTCTGGCGGGGGTTTGACATCTTGTAAATCCAATAGCCTCATGCGCGCTCCATGTAATTTATAGTTCAGGATCGCCGCACGGTCAATGGCGCGTTCATACTGTTTCTTGGTCTTGTCATGTTCCCGTTGCGCTGTTTCAAGTTCAGTTTCCATCTGGCATCCTTTCGATTACGATTCAAAATCTTTCGCTTTGATCTTGACGATGATGCGCGCGCCCCAATGATCAAACAGCCGGGCATCGGGAACGCCAACAATTCCTTCCATCGGGAGGTTGTTCTGGGCAATTTTCGACAACGGCCTGCTCTTCACATACGATACTGCTTGGGCGATTGTGCCGGAAAAAACCAGTGGGGCCGATGCTGCGCCGAACGGTTTGGCAATCCCGGAAATATCATCCCTATACAAAAACGTGCCATTAACTGCTGCATCGAACATGGCAAAGCTGCAATCCTGCCGGTAAAGACTCCCGCCCTGTATCTTGCCGCCGTAGCCCTCCCCAAAAAGTGTCACAGGTTTTTCACCAAACATGCTTTCGAATATCTGTTCATTGGCATCCCCCAAGAACATCTCCGTAAGCACGGCTATCAGCTGCGCCGGTATCTGGGCATTGTCAGTGCGCCCGCCAAACGTGACCTTATGGCCATCCCACATTACGCGGATGTTGGTGCCGTCGATTTTTTCAGTGAAGGACCAGCGGCAATCCTTGAGATATTCCACTGCCGGACTGCGGAAATTGCCTTCGATAAGTTTCTTTGTCCCAGCCATATCGCGCTCGAACAAGGTTTCGATTTTGTGGTACTCTTTCATTTTTCTGTCCTTTCGATTTCATCATTGATAGCCGCCACAAGAGATCCCATCACATCGCCCAATTCTTTCCCGTGCATCGTGCCTGGTATAGAGATTGAGACATTGTGCACACGACCCGTACCGCGATTGACGTGCAGGTAATACGCGCCGTAGGGTCTGGCGATGCGCTGCGTGGTGGTTTCGAGGCGGTTGGTCATTTTCCGTTCCGCAGCTTGGTTAACTGTTCCATGATCTGAGCGCACATCTCGGCCTCGATCTTCCTGCATATGGCTGAGAACACCTCCCTGGCCATTCTCTTGTCGGCGTCAGTTGCGGCCCCTTCTGAGCCAGGGAACCAGTCGCCCACCATGAACGTCTTATCAACCTTGAGAGAACCGGCCATGCGGATTCTCCGCGTGGCTCTCCCCGCGCCAATCCTGCTGGTCCTGCTGCGTTTTATGATGTCGATTTCTATCATTTTATCACAGCTATTCGCGTGAGTTGATCCACAATTTGCAGACGCAAGGAGTGTTCGACCCTCTTAAGTGAGCGCTCCAGTATCAGGCGCGTCAATCTTGAGACATCATCCGTGGCCACGCCGTCACTTGGCACTCCGGCGGTTAAAGTAAAAAGATCGTCAATCTTGATCGACACCGACAGCCCCTTGCGGGGCTTGGGCGTGATGCTGGTTTTGTCGTACTGCTCGATCTTGATTTTCATGGTCATTCCGGCATCTCCATCCATTCCATGGGGTCCATTATCCTCACCGGAGTACCGGGGATTATCCACCAGCCCCGGCCATGTCCGTAGTATTCCCAGCGCGCCACCGCCGCTGAATATTGCATGGGTTTGAGTGCCCTCCAGTCATCGGCCATCAAAAAAACAGTGCCGCCCCTGACCAGAATTGGGCGGTCGCGGGGAGTGCTGTCGTCTACAGGCTTCCATGCACTGTTTTGGGTCATCCCGCCACCTGCGCCAAAAAGCCTGAACACGCCAGTTCAATCAGCCGTGGGACGCCTGCTGCGCCATGCAGCCCCTCATACTTCCTGATGGCGCGCACCGATAGCCCCAGCGCCTCACCGGCTTCCCATTGCGTCATGCCGAGCAGCTTGCGCCATTCCCGCAGGTCATCGCCTGTCATGCTGGAGGGGGTCATTCAAATACATCCTTCGTTCTCTCGTACACATTCTGCATTTCGCGGATGATGCGTTTGCATTCAGCGGCATCGCCACCGCCTTTGTAACCGGGGCCGTAATGAGCAAGCGCATCTTCGAATGTGGACCACCTCCGGCAGCCTGCCTCGATTATCAATTTATGTTTCTTGCCAAAAAACAAACGTGAGGAAAAAGACTGCTTGTAGCAGATTATACTAAACCGGAAGAACCGGGCATCAACCCACGTTCGTGATTGCCATAGCCTGGAGCCGTCCGGCCAGATGACCGCCGGGCCGTCAAGCCGATGGATACGGCCCCCAAACCAATACGCCCGGTATCCGTCGGGGCGTATCTGCGCAGGCCCATCTTCGCGGTGAAGCCGTCCTTTTTCGTCGCGGTACACGTAGTCAAAAACATGTCTGGCTATGGCTTTCATCTAAACGTCCTCCCTATAAACCGTGACAGTGGCTCCGGTATCTTCGCAATCATCGCGCTTGCGAATTTGCGCTTGCTGGATTTAGAACCGAACGCCGATAATGACGCCGGGTCGCTGAACCAGTCGCCGCCGACTTTGACGCCCTCAACGGACGCGCTCTGGAACGACTTGCCGGAGCCGTCAAACCGGAAGCCGGGCACCTTGCGGGCATTCACCGGGGCGGGCATCAGCGCTGGAACGTCACCCCACAGCATGAACGATCCGAAACTTCCGCGCGCCCGGCCCACCCACGGTATGGCGCCACGGACATTTTCGACAATCAGCGGAATGTGATGCCCCGCCGCCTCGCAGGCCTCCCGCTGTATCCTGAAACAGGCGTTGAACAGCGCGTTCAGGCGTTCGAGTTCGGCGCCGGTCTGATCTGCGCGGATTGCTGCGGCCTTGGCCTTCGCTATGGTCCACGGCATGGCCATATACGAATATTCCTGGCATGGCGGGCTTGCCACAATCAGCCTGGCTGACTTGAACTGTGATCCGTGCACAGACAAAACGTCCTGAATCACGAGCTGTATATGCTCAGACCGCTGTTGCCGGAATTGAGTGCACATATCCTCAAGGTCAAATCCGATCACACGCCAACCCTCTTTGACCAGGCCAAGGCCCCATCCGTGAAGTCCGGTAAATAAGTCTATTGCCAAAGGCCTCTCTTTCATATATTTAACAGTCCACTATGTATGATCTTTCATGCCGTGATTGCGGTCATAAATTCCAAGCGATTCGCCCAGACAAGAAATGGTGCAGCGCTCGGTGTGCTGCGCATGCTGGAAGACTTCGCCGCCACGAACAAACTGACATTACGAAGCAAGGTGCGAACTGCCTGAAATGCGGTGTATACTTCAATATTGTTCCACCGGCTACGAATCGTCGTTACTGTGATGCGGGGTGCGCGCGCCAATCGGCACAGGAACAGCGCAAATTGTGGATGCGTCGAAATCCAAGCAGAATGAAAACGCACCGAGCCAAGCGCGCGGCTCTTTTGACGCGAATCGGGGATACAGTTCTTGCCCGCATCCGCCGACGCTACCCGGATTTGCCATCGGCATGCGAATCGTGCGGTGAGGCTCGCATCCTTGAGGTGGCGCATAGACCGGATTATAAGCGAAATGGCGCATGGAGAATAGTGGCAAACACACACCGGCATATGATCTGGGTGCTTTGCCCAACCTGCCACAAGCTGCTTGATAAAGGGATTTGTACGCAACAGGAGCTTGGTCTGGAATAATCCGCAACACAGATCAATCGCCAGCGGCTTCATTCCGCACCATCGTCAGGGATCAGGTCAAACTCTGAGGTGCCGTAAGCTCCACATCTACGCCCGTCGGAAGACCATGTGCAAATTTCTGGGAAGGTGCCGATATAGCCGACAACTGGCTGCTTGGCATCTTCTCCGTCTATGCAGAGTAAACGAACGGTGCGTCCTATTCGCGTCTTGTACTTTTTATCCATGGTGATCAGCGCTGGTTTGGCTGGCTTCGGCTGTATCGCGCAACCCACGATTTCCAAATCGTGATACTCGCACATGCTCTGAAATTCTTTCATGATGGCCTGCATGGCAAAGTCCTTGTCGCGGTAAACGAGGTCGTAAGGCCCCCTAACGACGGGTTTAAAATATTGACCGTTGCCTGACCAAGAGTCTTTTAGGCCCCCACGAAAAGACGCTTCGATAATATCTGGGGTGCCTTTTACGATTGATGCGCCAACAACAGCCCTACCGTCGCGGGTTTCGAGTTCCTGAGTGATGTCTATGTTCATGTGTTTCTCCTGTTTATTCGACACGTTGCCATTCGCCGCACCAATCGTCTGATTTAACATCGGGGAACCCTGAATACGGCGCGTACATAGCCGGAGACTTTGGGTCGTTCGGCCACGGCATAATTTGTGGCGGGTATCTGCGGCATTGACCAGCGAAGGACCACTTGCAATATAGGCATTCACGCCCGCCTCCGAGTGCTTGGTGCATCTTAATTCTCCTGATTGTTTCATGCCCCGATAAATGGCAGCGTTCCGGGAGGCTGTGTCAGCGCGTGGCCGTGCGGCACCCTAAATCCAGCCGCATGTGCGTGTCCGCCTCCGCCATACAGCTTGGCAATCTCTGAAACATCTGGGCCGTCATCTGTTGACCGCAGGCTAAACACCCGCCCGCCCGGTGTGTCCCAATAACATGCTCCAATTTTGCTAGGATGCTCGACGGCCATTAAATGGCCTGCGTCGCTTGTGAGGGTGTATGGCAGGCTTGCGGCAGGAACCTTGACGCCGCCAATAATCATTTCACGGCGGCACACGTCTACAAGCTCGCGGATATCCTTATGATGTTTGCGTTCAATGGCGCGCCCTTCCAATATTAAACCTTCTACTGGTTGCTCCATCAGCCGGTCCCAGGCCGTAAAATCATATGGGTAACTGAACACGTTCGCCTGAATTTCCCGCGTCCCGCCCAAGTTAAATCGCCATAGATCGCGGTCTTCAATATGACGCAGCAGTTGCGGCATGTGCTCCAAACTGGTCCCGTTAAACCATTGGTAAGCCAGTACAGCGCCGGAATGCTCAAGGCTGGTCAGTGCTTCAATTTGCTTCGTTTCAATGAGCGGAGCCAAGTCGTCAATTGCCGTTTTGTGGTGGTCTATCAAAACAACGCGAGTTGATACCCGTAATATTTCCTCGACAACATTGCGCTTGTAAGAGAAGTCAACCAAGTAAACGTCCCGCCCCGTACAGTCAGGAGGCGCGTCCTGGTAAACTCCGGCATGAAAATCATATTCCCGGTCGCCATAATTTTTGAACACCCACGCCGCTCCAAAACCGTCTGCGCAGTTGCCGTGATAAATGCAAATAGGCTTAATCATCTTAATTCTCCTGTCAGACCATTTTGCCGGTGTTGGCAATATGGTGGTTATCCATGCCCCAGCAGCAACGGCGGCATTGTGCCGGAATCATACGCCTGGGCGATCTTAGGTGATACGTGCTGCCCCACAGTCTGACCGTCCGGCATCACAATGTGAGCCATGAACTCATTTTCAAACGTGGTGATATTCACCGCCACCGCTTCGAGTTTGGCCTTTATGCAGAGATACAGCGCCCGCCAGCGAGATCGGCATTCTTGCTCCCACGCCTTTTGTTTCTCGGCATTGCTACGCATAAGCCCCCTTGCCGTGGTGCGCTCAAACGACTTGACGGCCGGAATAGGCAAGCGGAACACGACACGACGATTATTGCACTCGAACGCCACCATCGCCTCGTTTTCATTGCTGCCGGACATAAATGCCGTGGCCCCGTGCTTGGCAAGAATGGTATCTATTTCCGCGCGGGTGATCTGCACAGATACGATTGTTCTGTCAGCATATCGGCTCATCCCAATTCTCCCACCAGCCACAGCGCCGCCAGAGCAACCCCCGCGCATGACGCCGCGATCAGCAGTACGCCTAGGAAGCCAAGCATCGCCATTCCAATGCTGCGTGTGTCTTTGCTCATCATTCAATCTCCATCATGCTTTGCGGGTGGTTAGGCCCGCAGACTGCGCACGTTCCGTATTCGCCGGTTCGCATGTACTCACGATAATATTCATCCACGGACGTGATCACCTCTTCAAGGCGCTGCCCCTCCGCCAGCATCCTGAGAATAACGGCAGAGCTTATTTTCACAGTCTGCTGCCCAATTCTCTGGCGCAGAGGCCGGGGCAGCATGTCATAAGCCTGCATTTCATCGGCGCTGGTCCCTGTCCGCCGGGCAGCCGCAGTTGGGGCCGGTGAATTATATCTGCTCATCGCGGGGTCTGTTCGCTCTATGGCCGCACGTCATGCGCATGATTCAACCCTCTCAATTGCATCGGCGTTCCAGATGCGGCCCGATGCGCAGTCCCAGCCATAGTACCATACCGCGCTCAGCGAGCACCGTTTCTCGTGGCAATACGGGGCGATTATTACGCCATCATAGCGGTTCGCCATAGCGCTCCAGTTCATCCGCAGCCCGTGATCATCTATGCCGTATTCCTCCATGGCGAGGTCTATGCCGGCAGAGCCGAAGATATGAAGCATTCGCGCCCCCCGGAGCCAAGATGATTTTTGTTTTGTGCGCAAGTCTATCAAGACCAAACGCCTCACCTTCGCACCAGTCTTTCCAGTCTTCGCCAACGGACACCCAGAGACCCCTTGGCTTTAGGAATGAGGCGCCAGCTTGCGTCACGGCCTCGATTCCGCCAAACGGCTCTGCCGAATAATGATACAGTTCCGCGGTGCACAACGGAGCGGTCAATACTGGATCACTTTTTTTCATAAGGTGCCCTCACGGGCCTAATCATCACCAACGCCGCCTCAAGACAAGATTCGCAGACGCTCATCTTTTCCCACTCGCCTATAGTCAAAACTTTTATTTTAAGACTGTTGCAGGATTCGCATAGACACCCGCCAGCCCCCCCATAAAGTTCGCCCCTGTCTGTCCGCACCTCAAGATGCAGTGTTTCGTGCTTTACCTGGGGAATTTTCATGCAACCACCATGCCGTCTTCAATAACAATGGCGCCATGGCGTCCGGACTGAACCGTTTCAATCCAGACCTGCATATCGCTTGCCTGAGCAAATTCAGCCAGCAACGTCATGCTGTCCTTGTCGAGCAATGATCCATCACGCACCCTGATCACGCGCAGTTTCGGGTTCATCGCGGCGGCTATCGCGATTGACGCGCGAAGCTGTTGCGCGTCGGACGCCTGGTCGAACGGGAGGCCATCCAGAAGAACAGCGCCATCGTCAAACACGATGCCGGGGACCGGCAGGGCGGCGTCTGAAATGGCTTTGGCAACGGATGCTTTCCGGTCTTCCATTTTTTTCGTTAAATCCTTGGCGGCTTTTTCGGCGGCGGCTGCGGTCTCTCTTGCCGCACGCACCCTCTCCTGTGCGGCGGCCTGTTCGGCAACGGCTGCGTTGTGTTTGTGCGCCTCTTCGATCCGGTCCTTGATCGCGGACGTGTCCGGCATTTCAGGGAGCGGTTCTACCGCCAAAAGTTTTTTCTCCAATACACCGGCCAGACGTAATTCTTCAATCATTTGCTCCGTGAGTTGCGCCGCCTCGTTTTTAAAGTTTTTAATTTGTGCATGCAGTGCGGCGACCCGCGCAGATAAACTTCTGCCTTCGCTTTGGTGGCTGGCGATACTATCAGATGCGCGGGCGCGCCCAGCCTTGCGGCGCTCAATCTCAGTGGCCACTTGCCCGGCGGATTCGAGTTGAGCTATTAACTCAGACACGTCCGCAGCCGTAAGTTTTGGTCCCGGCGTGGGTTCGGCGTCGGCCTGTGCGTGCGCCTCTTTAGCTTTGCGGTTCAAAATCGTGCGGTCATCGAAGTCAGCCTTGTTCGCCTTTTCGATGGCCGCAAAATCAACCCCTGTCACAAACTGTTTCAGCGTTTGGAGTTGATCCGCAGGCTTCAGGCGCACAAACCCCAGCGGATCGAAACTTAATGACCCGACCAGCGCATCCAGCATTGATTGCGGCGATGGGAACCTTGCGCCATCCGCGCTTTCAACCGCGATTGACGTGGCGTATCCGCCATCCTCCGACGCCTTGAATTTCCGGGTTACTTTCAGATCGCCAAGATCAAGTTTGATGATGGCCTGATCTTCGCCCTTGCGAATGGGCGTTGACTGAACGCCATCCTTGCCGGCCAAGGCCCAATAGATCGCGTCCAGAACGGAGGTTTTGCCCGCTCCGTTTTTACCCGTTATTTCAACAATATTGCCGTCCGGCTCGATGCTGACAGCGACCAGGCGCTTGATGTTTTCGGCTTGCAGGCTGATGATTCTCATTCGTTTAATCCTTGGATGGTTTTTTGCGGGGCGGGCGGGGCCATCGCTGCGTTGACTTAGTCATGCTCTGATCCTTTCAGCGGGTCTGATCCGCCCAGCCTTTCGATGATTCCCAGCGCATCGCCTATTGCTTTATTGTAAGCGGCGCCAACGATGTACCCCTTGATTTCTGCGCCGCCCAAGGCGTTTATCTCGGCCCACGCCTGATCCAGCCGGGCTTTGCAAATCGCCATGCCGATCTCAAGCCCCTTTTCGTAGCCAGTGTTGAACGAGGCGCTCGCGCCACTGATGGTGGCAATAATGGATTGGGTTATGGGGTCAGTCATTGTTCTCTCCCGTGGTCAGACGTTTCTGGATGATGCCGAACAGCGCCTTGCGGTCTGCATCACCCGCGTGAATGTAGAAGCCTATGGGGTCTCTCTGGTATGCGCCCCAAAACACGATATCTGTTGGGTCGGCCCATAGCGCGCCATCACCGAACGGAGCGGCGGCAAACTCATCGGCGTTGATGCACTTCAACAGCAGTATTGCGTTGAGGAGTTGAAGGTCGGTCATTCGCGTACCCCGCGCCACAGCGCGATGAGCGCCTTCCGGCCATCTTCGCTTGCCGCCCATGTGTCGGATTCTTCCTTTGACGCATCGAACTCTCCCCGGAAGTGCCGCTTTCTGAGCGTAAGAGCGGCGGGCGTCCCGGCGGCATCAAGATCATTGGCAAGTTGAATATCCGGCATCGACAGCGGTGAAAGGAAGTCGTGGTAATACCCCGTTGCTGCCTTCGCCGCCATTTCTGGAAGCCCTGCTTTCAATAGTTCCAGTGCCAGAAAGTCTTTTGTGTGCAGTATTTCAGTCATTTCATCATTCCTTCTATCAAATCCCATAGTTCATGCAGGGAAAGCCAGAGCGCCGCGAAAATCAGAACAGCGGTTAAGTAGGGGCGCATGGGCGGCCGTCATCGATCATGCCTTTTTCTCCGCGTTAAAATTAATCTGCGCGGTTCTCAAACAATCGTCGAAACTATACTCACCACCATTGCAGTAGTGCATGAGGTCGGTCAGGAGATCAGACACATGATCAGCATCTTGTTTTTTCTGCATGACCGGCGGGCTAATGGGCGGGGATTTTACGGCGTCCACATACGCCCGCAAGGCCCACAACGCGCGAGTGACAAGGCGGTCGTTCTCGCACTTGCTCATGGCGCCACCAGATCAGTTGACGGCGTAAACCAGTCGTCTTTCAGGATATGCCCGATGGATTCCACACTGACACCAGAGGCTTTCGCTCGTATCGTTTTGCCGGGTAACTTGTCCCAGGACCGGACACCGGCAATGTCCAGAACGCGACGGATAAATCTCCCCGCCCGGTCCTTGTCCGGGAAGTTCGGGTTAAACAGACAGTAGCCGCCGAATCCCTGCGCGGACGAATCGCCGTAATCTAGCATTAGCCACACCGTCAAAAGGCCGTGGTCCTCTATGCAAATCTCGGCTGACTTGATGATGGCGTTTTTGATTTCAGTCATGGCAGATATTCCTTCGCTTTCAGCAAGTATGCTTCGGCTTCTGCGCGGCTGGCAAAATCCACTAGCCACGCATGGACCCCTTCAAAATACAGTCAACCCCGACGATCCAAGGAAACCCGATCAAGAAAACAATCGCCACAAGCAGCGCCACTTCAAATGTCGCTTTTAGTTTTTCTCTGATTTCAGTCATAATGCGTAATCCTTACGTTGGCCGGCGGACCCCATTGAGGCGCTCGATGTTCCACATCCTTGTCCTTGATCAACGTAGCCCTCACTGCGCTGATAGCCTGCTTGCCGCCCGGAGCCGTCCAAGTCACGACACCTTCAAGCGTTTCAACACTCCAAAAATCCACATTGGCGTAACCCAGGAACCTTCGCGCCACGGTCAAGGCGTCTTTCTCACTGAGCGCCGATATAATCCTGTCGCCGTCTATCGGGCCGTAGCCTATAATCGTGACGCGGTATGCGTGATTAGTCATTCTAATTTCTCCCTGCCTGTGTGCCTTCTCCACATAATTGATCATTGAATAACTTTTGTCAACCCGTCCGCAATCTTTTTATTTGCATTCCGAAAAATAATGCCCTATATCAGGTTCATGAATTAAATTGCGAGGGCCTCATGGACCAAGAAACGCTACTGGATTACGTGCTTAGAAAACTTGAAGAAAACAAGGGTCGGCTAACGAAAGTAGCCGTTGCCGCCGATGTCCCTCTTGGCACGATCCGCGCCATCACGCGGGGGCTTGTGAAGAACCCGCACTTCGAGACCGTGCAGAAGCTGGCGGATTATTTCAGGAGGTCGGGAGCATGAAATGGACCCCGGAAATGGTTGCCATCCTGCTTGAAATGAAAGCGGATGAAGCATCGCTTGCGCATATCGCCAGAAGGCTCGGCGTCACGAAGATACAGATCAGCAACAAGTTCAATCTTTTGAAGAGTCGTGAAAAAAGCAATGCGCGCCAGCGGCGTGCATATGCGCGTGATCCTCAGAAAGCTAAGGATTATACTAAAAAGTGGGTCGCTGATAATCCAGAAAAAATAAAGGCTCAAAGAAAGGCTTACAGCGACGCACATAAACAAGAACGTAGCGCCCATTTCGCGAAATGGTACGCGGCGAACAAGGAAGCACTCAAAGCAAAGCGCGCCGCCAAGAAGGCGCAGCAATCATCAACCAATTTGGCGTCTGGTGCGCCAGATCGTGGACCCTAGCCTCCCCGCCGGTCCACGCAAACTGGCCGCGTCGGTGTTCGTATCGACGCGGCCCCTTTTGAACGGAGAATGAAATGGCAGTAGAAATCAAAGATGTCGGGGAAGCCTAACCATGACCGAAATCATTAAGCCGCCCAAGCCCCTTGGGCGCAAAGCCTACGGATCAATTGCCCACCTATCATGTTCTCGCATCGGACCGGGCGACCATTTTGTCCATGCAGGCCAAGAAATAATTTGCACAGAAAAACCGCGCAAGGGTGACAGGATTATCGTTACCGAAAAACTGGACGGCGCCTGCATGGCAGTGGCCAATATCAACGGCAGGATTGTGGCCCTGAGCCGCGCCGGGTATCTGAGCAAGGATACGCCGTATGAGCACCTGAAACTGTTTGGCGATTATGTCTCTGAAAACCATGACACTTTTGCCGGGATGCTGGCGCCGGGCGAGCGCATCGTCGGCGAATGGCTGGGCATGGCGCATGGGACGCTGTACGATTCCCGCCATGAACTGTTTAACCCGTTTGTCGCCTTCGACATTTTCAGGGGCAACAACCGTATCCTGTATGATGAATTTCTGGACAGGGTTGGGATGGCGGGAGTGGTGTGCGCATTTTGCATACACGATGCCGACATTGCCTGTCCTGTTGATATGGCCTTGGGGGCTATCAGCGTTTGCGACATTTTAGCTAAATACCCGGTACATGGATACCACGGCGCTGTTGAGCCTGTAGAGGGCGCCGTATGGCGTGTTGAGCGGGAAGGTCGGGTTGATTTTCTGGCAAAATATGTCCGGCGCGACAAGATTGATGGGAAATACCTGCCAGAAATCAGCGGGGCCGAACCTATCTGGTATTGGCATCCTACGGAGAAAGCGAAATGAAGCCGATATACCCAGGCATCCGGATAAGGCTCTCAGGGCTGGGCGGCAATGCTTTTGTGATTATTGCTGAATGCCGGAAGGCGATGAGAAAGAACGGTTTTAATGACGAAGCTGTCGAGAAATTCACAACAGAAGCGAGAAGCGGCGATTACGACAAGGTTCTGCGAACCGTGATGAAATATTTCACAACGCATTAGGGGAACAAAATGACCGATCCTGCCGGAGCGGATTTTCCAGGAATACCGCCGTACCATTACATGAGGGGGTATCCGAGCGGCCGGCGAGCATTCCACAAAGCAATGAACGCCCTGGCGGACGAATTGCAGAAACATGGGCTATAATTGGAAATGGCTATGACGGAATACACTGCAAGGGGTGCAACAGTTTCCAGCGACGGTTATTACCGTTACCTGCTCTGGCGGGAATGGCGATTATATCCAGATGAGCCTGTGGATTACACGCCTAAAACATGTCTGTTCGTAATGCTTAACCCCTCCACAGCGGACGGTAAAGCGGATGATCCGACAATCCGGCGATGCGTGGGGTTTGCCAAGTCGTTCGGCTGCGAACGTTTGGAGGTTGTCAACCTGTTCGCATACCGCGCAACAAAACCGCAAGACCTATTTGCCCGCGCTGCGCTCGGTATCGATATTGCTGGCTGGGAAAACCAGAAATATGTTGAGGATGCGGCTTTTGACGCAGACATAATTATCTGCGCATGGGGCGCTCATGGGGCGTTCATTGGTCAAGACGAAACAATGTGCGGCTGGCTGGAGTGCGCCGGAAAAACTCTTTACGCCATAGGATTGACAAAGGGTGGGCGACCGAAGCATCCGCTTTATCTGCCGAAAGAGGCCAGCCTGATACCATGGCGCAAAAGACGGGAGAAGGCGAAATGATCAACGCCCTCAGAACCTACCTCAAATCCCTGTTCGCCCGCCCCGTATCGCCATTGCCGGGTGAGCACGTAGCCGGGCGGCGCAATGTCGCGGTGCATGTGGTCAGCGCCAGCGCATGTCTGAGGAATGCGTGATGCTTGCGTGGACACGGGATATTTTAATAATTGTTTTCCTGAGTGTGTCTATGGCTGGCGGGGTGACAATAAGATTTCTCCAGCAGCCCGCGTGTGGGATTGAGAGCGGTGCAAAATGACCGCCGTACATGCAATATTGATGGAATTCTGGGGAGCGTTTGACGATCCATTCATGTTGGGCCTGATGGCGGGTGTGGTCTGCGGCGCACTCACATACCGGGCGGCGCTAAAGGCTCGCAACAAATAACCGCGCTTAGGCGCATCAACCAAGGAGAAAATCTATGGATAACCAAGATAAGGCTATGTTTAAAATTACCGGCGCGGTCGTGGCCGTGGCCATCATAACACCAATTGTATTATGGGGCGGCTGGTACACAGTGGACGAAGGTGAGCGCGCCGTGATCCTGCGGAACGGCTCCAATATCGGGGTTGCTGGCCCCGGCCTGCATTTCAAGATACCCCTGATTGACGGCGTAGAGCGCGTCTCTATCCGGTCCCATTCCATTGAATGGACGGGTGAATCCGCAATGCACACCTATTCCAGGGATCAGCAGCCTGCCGTGCTGTCGCTCAAGCTGGTGTGGCGCATCAAGCCGGATGACGCATCGGTATCGCAAGTTTATTCGCAGTACAAGGACGCGGACGGCATTGCAGGCGCCATCATCATGCCCACGGCTTACGAAAAAGTTAAAACCGAATTTGGCCAGTTTAACGCCATCACGGCGGTGCAGGAGCGGGAGCGGCTGAACAATGTCATTGAGCAGGGCGTTCAGTCACGCATCAAGGGGCCAGTGATTGTCGAGTCTGTTCAGTTGCAGAACATCGATTATTCGGAAGAGTATGAAAAGGCGATTGGTGACCGCATGGTTGCGCAGGTGGCGGTCGAGAGGGTCACACAGAACCTCAAGCGCGACAAGAAGCAGGCGGAAATAACCATTGTGAATGCGGAAGCCGCCGCGAAGGAAATACGGCTGATCGGTGATGCGAAGGCGGCGGCGCTAAAAGCTCAGGGTGACGCCATCATGGCCGCGCCCGATATTGTCGCCCTGAAAGCTGCGGAAAAATGGGATGGCGTTTTACCTACCACAATGCCGCCGGGCGGGACTGTGCCGTTCATCAAAATTCCCGAAAACAGCGTTGCGCGGCCCAAAGTTAATGACCGGCCATTATGAACGCGGGCGCATGGATATTGATATCCGTAATCGTCGTCTTTTTTTTGGGGTGGCTCGCTGGCAACCTTGACGGCATGAGTAGGAAATGAACGCCGGAGCCGGAATATTCATATTCGTGATAGCCGCGCTGATCGTGGCGGTGCTGGCGATGGTGTTTCATAAGGAGGACGTGTGATGCGTGACGACATTAAAGCAAAGCCGCGCGGCGCTGGTAACTCGCGTTTCGAGCCTGCGGATTCCACTGACTTTTTCCCGACTCCGCCATGGGGAACGCGAGCACTGATTGAGCACGTCATGAAGCCGCTCTTCTTGTTCAATCGCAACCATAAGGTCTGGGAGCCTGCCTGCGGAACGCTGGATATGGTGCGGCCACTGCAAGAATATTATGCAGGCGTTCGCGCCACAGACATTGACGCTCGCGGTGATACGAGTGGTAATATCAAAGATGAATTTGACTTCGCTAATGGGGTCACATGTAACGCGAACAAGAATAACTGTTGTGATTGGGTGATAACCAACCTGCCGTTTAATCTGTTCATGGACTTCTTTATATCAAGCCTTGGTGCGGCGCGTCATGGCCTCGCGCTGCTGGCCCCCCTGACTGTAATCGAGGGGTCGGGCCGCTACGAGGAAATATTCAAGCCATACGCGGGTAAATTCTGTGTTGCGCCATTTGTCGAGCGGCTTCCAATCGTCAAGAATACGGTGCGCCGGGACGCGACAACCGCCCGCGCCTATGCGTGGCTGGTGGTGGCTAAGCAGTCCGGTGGTATTCCGCCCTTGCTTCACATACCGCCATGCAGGAAGCAGTTAGAGCGCGATGAGGATTATTCATAATGAAATCATTCAGCGCATCCGGCGTGTCAACCGGACGGCGGGCCAGAGCGTAGGCGAGTTCTGCAATTTCCCCTTAACTCTTTAAGACCGCCGGGGTTTGCGTATGAGCGCCGCCATGATCCAGATGGGGCTGCTGCGCTTTAACGATTGCAGTTATTGACGCGATCACCGCCACAGATCGCGCTGGCGGGCCAGAGCCGCGCCAGAGAAAGGATGCGATCACCCCGATTCGATAATTTCAGATGCGCCCGGAGTGTCGTGGCTCGGCGTAGGGCGCTTCATCATAGCCCCGAAATGCCGGGTGCGATAGTCGTATGGTGGAAGGAAGTGGATGCCCCACCCGTCACCCTGAGCCGCGATCACCATGGTTAGCATATTGTCGTATGACGTATCGCCGATGGTTTTATATTCAAGCGTCTGCATCGCTCATATCTCCTGTTTGTATTGCTGCTGCGGTGGTTTTTCATAGGCCCAAACTAGCGGGCCACCCTTACTTACGGACCGCCGGACCTTTGCCCACCCGGCGGCCCGCATGATGCTGGCTATGCGGGTCTGTGCGGTCCTGTCCTGCCTGGATGTTTCAACTTTCATTTCGTTCAGGATTTCAGCCGCCGTCACGCAATATTTCCCGCTCAGAACCTCATGGACGCGCTCGGCCCAGATGTCCCCCAGCATGCGGGCATCCTGCTCCATTTTTGTCAGGTCGAGCGGCGTTTGCCACCATGTCACGCCCGGCTGCATGATCAACGCTCGCGCTTCGGCAAACAACTGATCGCGGTTTCGCTTGATCCATTCGATATTAACATCGCCCACGCACTTGATCGGCCAGAATCGCCGCGCGCCGGTTTCATCGCGGTTCCAGTCATCCCTGTTCGTGGTGCCGCAGAATATGCCCTGCCTCGGATGGTCCTCGGCGTTGCGGGCGTAAGGTGATCGGTAGCGGTCGGATTTATTGCTTACAACCTGTTTTACTTTGGTGACTTCGGCCTTGGAGAACGAATCCATTTCGGCGATTTCCACAACGATCTTGCCTGACAGGCAGATATAAAAATCCTTGCTGTAAACATTTTCGGTCGGCGTCGCATACCAGTTACCGCCAATAATCTCCATGGCGGTTGATTTACGACCGCCCTGCCCGCCTTCCAGCACGATCATATTGTCCACCTTACAGCCCGGCATGTAGATGCGCGCCAGCATGCTTAACCAGAAATTTCGGGATACCGCGCGGGTATATTCATTGTCTTCTGCGCCGAAGTTCTCCGGGAAAAAATGCTCAATTCTTGGAACGCCGTCCCACTCAAGCCCGCCGATCCAGTCTTTGACGCAATTCCGCCGGTCCCGCAGCGCTACCAATTGAACGGCCTGGGCCACGATGCGCCGATCAACCGCCGTGATCCCCAATGTGCGCTGCATGTAAAGCGTCGTATTCAGATCGTCGCCATCTCCCCATTCGCGAGATCGCTTGATTATGGCGCCGGTCTCGTCCAAGGCATTGTCGGGGCAAAGCATCCTTTGCAGAAATTCATCGTACCAGACCAGCCCTTTGAGGCGCGGGTCATTCTCAAGAACGCGCATTACATTATTCAGGTTGCTGGCGACGATCCCTGACGTGCTGACATTCAGCTTCCATTCATACCAGAGCGCCTGATGCGGGCGTTTATCTATTATCTCATCCCGCGTCACTCTTCCGTCCGGCGAATCGCCTTCCGGAGTGGCAGCGGGCGCGGGGATGGTCTCTGTTATTTTTACAGGCTCGTCAACGTGGCCAATGATTCTTGTGAGCGGCCTTGCCCATTTACTAAATTCGACCCACGTCCATTTCAGGGCTACGCAATCGGCGGCGTCAAACTTCGCCGGGACGCCCTCCGGCAGGATTATCTTGACGACCTGACAATGTTTTTGCAGCAGGTGGCCTATGTCCCACATGGCCTTGAGTCCAGGATCGTCGTTGTCCGGCCAGAGCAATACGTCCTTGCGCCGGTAGACCGCTGAGAAGTCGGCCATCTTCCATGCGGTTGCGCCGCCCGGCCATGTCACCACCACGTAGCGGGGGCAAATAAGCCTCGCTGCGTCGGCGGCTTTTTCACCCTCTACAATCAACACCGGGTCATCCGGGCGCAGGTGCAACTCTCGAAGCCCGTACAGCGGGCGGGGCTTAGGCCATTGTCCGCCGCCCCATCTGTACGCGCCATTATCGCCCAGGCTTAGGGTGTATGGGATAAATTCCTTGCCCGTGGGCGGGGCATACCGGGCTACGTGGCCGAGCAGTTTCCCGTCCTTGTCAAGGTAGTCCCAGACGCGCGCTGGGGCGCCAAACCTGCCGTGGATGCAGTCGTGCCTTGCCGTGCCATCTGGGACTGGCGCGATCACCCTGCGGGCTGCTGGTTTTTCGATGGGAGCGCTAGGGGCCGGGTTTTGATATGTCTCGCCACCTAAATCGCGCGCCGCCTCTGATTGTTTCAGCTCCTTTATAGCGGCATAGAGCGCGATCAGATCGCCGCCCTTCTCACCCGTTGCGAAATCGGCCCATGCGCCTGTCAGGCTGTTCACAGACAGGCTTTCGCCCCTGTCTCCCCGCAGGTTGCCCGCCTTGAACTCTGAGCCGCGCCACACGCCGCCTGAGAGCCATTGCGGTAATAATATCCGGGCCTGCGAGAGCAGCCTTTCCTTAAGATCGCTGAAATTAATGGTGGCTCTGCCTTCGTCACCGCCCCACGCCA
>JBEBFX010000293.1:0-2192 GCA_040081735.1 Alphaproteobacteria bacterium
GATTTATTTATGCCGCCAAACGCCATCACTGCGCTCCTGCGGTCTGTATTTTCACAGCGCGCAGCACCTGCTGCGGGGTTTCATCCCGGCTGGAATTTCCGGTGGACATGAAGACGAATACATCGTGGGCAAAGCCGTCCAGCCGCGCCAGCACGACACGGTTCTGGCGGGTAAAGGTGTTGTAGGCCAGCACGGCGGGTATCGCGACCGTCAGGCCAAGCGCCGTCATGATCAGCGCTTCACCGACCGGGCCGGCCACTTTGTCCAGGGTGCCCTGGCCGCTGACGCCGATGGCCAGCAATGCGTGATAGATGCCCCACACCGTGCCAAGCAATCCGATGAACGGCGCCGACGCCCCCACCGACGCCAGGAATGTCAGTCCGCTTTCCCGGCGCGCGGTTTCCTGCTCATAGGCCTGACGCAGGCTGCGCGTGAGAAATTCATCGGCGTTGCTGGAATCAACCATGCGGCTGCCATCTTTCCGGGCGAACTGCTCCGTGGCCTTAAATCCGTGCTGTATCATATGGCTGAACGGCTCGTTCACGCCGGCGGCTTTCAGGTGCGCCTGAATTGCCGCCAGGCTGGGCGCTTCCCAGAAAAAGCGCAGGAAATGCAGACTGCGCCTGCGCTCCACCATATACAGCAGGCCCTTGCTGACAATAATTGTCCAGCTTACGACAGACATCAGCGCCAGCATGATCAGGATTGCCCTGGCTACGCCGTCGGCCAGGGCGATGAAATGGGAAAATCCCAGTGATTCCGTTTCCATAAAAACCTCACGATCCCAGTAAATTATTTCGTGCGCTTATGTGCGCAGCGACCATACCCAGGGCACATCGACACAGCCCTCAATGGGCTGCGTTCCACGCCGGGCGGGCCTGAAACGCCATTGCAGCAGCGCCGCCACCGCCGCCTTGTCCAATCGCGCAAAGCCGCTCGATCTAATATTTGTGGCGCTGCCAACCGAGCCGTCGGCTTTTACGCACACGCGCACCATCAATTTGCCTTCCTCGCCGTGCCGGCGCGATATTGCGGGGTATTGCGGCAAAGGGTTGTCGGCGTAGGCCGCCATTACATCCGGCGGCGTAACCGGTAATGGCGCAACCGGCGCAGGCGCAGAAATCACCACTGGCCTTGACAGCGCCACCGGGGGCGGCGGCGCGGTGTTAACGGCGGGCGTCCTGGCAATTGCGGCCAGTTGCGCGCGTTTGGGTTTTGGGGGTTGGCGTTTGGGCTGAGGTGGAACCGGCATCGGCGGCTGAGCCACCTTTTGTTCAGCCATGACCAGGCTGAACATCATGCCGGGCGTGACCGGGATAATTTCCTGTGCGGGCGCATAATGCTGCACCGCCCAAAAGCCCGCAGTATGCAGGGCCGCAACAAAGCTGGCAGCGACCACGTCGCTTGCTGCGGTTCTTTGCGCGTACGATGATCGATGAAGTGACAGCATGCCGGCCTGGCCTTTCAATCAAGCGGTCAATCCGCTTCAAATGGCTGGCTGGGGGCTGGCGCAGTTTAAAACCGAGTTTTATTCAACCGGTATAAAGCGCCGCACGCTGGCTGGCTTGTTTACACAATTACTTTGTCAGCAATAACTTGCCCGCGTTGGTTATCTGCAACCGGTATACCTGGTCCCGGTGTAAAATGATCAGTTCCTTTTTTCCGCACATCAGGGCGGCGCTTTCTACCGTGTGGTTTTTTATGGCCACCAGGTGAGATTGGGCATCGCCATTGTCTGATGGGGGGACGCCCACAAAGCTGTTCCATTTCCAATAAATGATAATCATTATTAATTGCAAGATAATATTAACGGCGACCAGGTGTCAACAGCATTTCTTTTGGATTGCATTAATTTTCACGGGTATAACGGCCAAGTGCTTCACCTGGTATTTCAGAAGCCGGAATTCGGGGTTAAATGGAGGATAAAGCGGCCCGGATTAAAGGGGCGCGTGATAAAGGGGACGACTCATGGCGTCCTCCTATAAGGAGGCCACAGCAGGTGTTTACCAGACGGCAATTCGGGGGCGGCATCGGTTGCGTTATAGCAGGTTATTTTGCATTTGGCGGGCAGGGTTTGGCGAACGCCGGCGGCTGGACCGGGCTTTTGCCGCGCGATCTGATGGACCTGGAAGCGGAGATTAACGGCCGGCTTGGCGTCGCGGTGCTTGATACCAAGACGGGCATGCGCGCCG
>JBEBFX010000140.1:0-8457 GCA_040081735.1 Alphaproteobacteria bacterium
GTCAATGGCGGCAGGCTGGTGCGCCCAACCCTGCTTCGTCAAGAAGCCGGTATGACGCCGCCTGCTGGACCGATTGTCGTGTCGGAGAAAACCAGTAAACAGATGCGTTATCTGATGCGCCTGGTTGTCGGAACGCCCGAAGGCACCGGAAAACAGGCGGATGTGCCGGGCTATGAAGTGGCAGGAAAAACCGGCACCGCCGACAAGCAACAGTCTGGGCGGTATCGCAAGGATGCGCGGATTTCGTCCTTTGTCGGCATGTTTCCGGCGTCAAAGCCGCGTTATCTGGTGTTCGTCATGCTCGATGAACCGAAGGGGATCAAGGAGACGTTCAATTATGCGACTGCGGGCTGGACGGCTGCGCCAACTGCTGGCGCCGTCGTTCGGCGGATTGCGCCGATGCTGGGCGTTGCGCCCGTTCCCGTGGAAGTGGACGGCGTGCGGCTGGCGGCGTTTGGAGGTGCGAATTAAGCGATGAGGCTTGCCGATCTCATAGGTTCAGCGGCGCCGGTGTTGTTTGATCCTGCGCTGGAGATTGCGGGGCTAACCGCAGACAGCCGTGAAGTGCGGCCGGGATATCTGTTTGCCGCACTGCCGGGGGTTCGGGCCGATGGGGCAAGTTTTATCCCTGACGCGATTGCCCGAGGCGCGGTTGCGATCCTGACGGCGCCCCATGCTGGCGCCAGGTGCAACGGAAATTCACAAGGCAGTACGGTTCAACTGCTGACTGACATCAATCCCCGGCGCCAGTATGCGAAACTTGTGGCGCGCTATTATGGCGTGCAGCCGGAAACCATTGCCGCTGTTACCGGAACCAATGGCAAAACATCGGTCGCGGATTTTTGCCGCCAAATCTGGCTTCGATTGGCGCGGCGGGCCGTCAGTATCGGCACACTTGGCGTTATCGGAAAAAATGGCGGCGATATGAGCCTGGAGGCCGGGCACACGCACACGACGCCGCCACCCGAGATTCTGTATCCGGTTCTGGCGGCTTTGAGCGGCAGCGGCATTTCTCATGCAGCAATCGAGGCCTCCAGTCATGGCCTGGCCCAGTACCGCCTGGACGGAGTGCGCCTGCGCGCCGCGGCGCTGACGAATATTACCCGTGACCACTTGGACTATCATGACAGCCTGGCCAGTTATACCTACGCCAAGCTGAGATTGTTCGGCGAGGTGCTGCCGCCGGGAGGTGTTGCCGTGCTTAATCGCGAGGACGCCAGTTACAGCGAGGCCGAAGCGCTGAGCTGGGCGCGCGGGCATCGGATAATTTCGGTCGGCGGGCGCTACGGCGATCTTCGTATCGTGAAGTCTGATCCGCATTCGCGGGGCCAGCTGCTGCGCATTGCCTATGAGGCGCGGGAATGGGAAGTGGCGCTTCCCCTGATCGGCCGCTTTCAGGCGATGAACGCCCTGACCGCCGCTGCGCTGGTGATTGGCTGCGGCGAAGACCCCGACGATGTGTTTGGCGCCTTGCCGGAGCTGGCCGGCGTGCCGGGCCGTCTGGAACTGGCCGGTGAAACGGCGGGCGGCGCCAGCGTGCTGGTTGATTACGCCCATACGCCAGAAGCCCTGAGAACTGTACTTGAAGCGGTTCGGCCTTTTTGCAAAGGCAGACTGCATCTGTTGTTTGGCTGTGGCGGCGACAGGGACCGCGGCAAGCGCCCGTTGATGGGCGGGGTGGCCCGCGATCTGGCCGATCAGGTAACCATCACCGACGATAATCCGCGCTCCGAGGATGCCGCGATGATTCGCGCCGCCATCCTGTCCACCTGTTCTGGCGCGGCGGAAATTGCGGAACGCGCCGCCGCCATTCGCTTTGCGGTGGCGAATCTTTTACCTGAGGAGATGTTGATCGTAGCGGGGAAGGGGCACGAGCAGGGGCAGGAAATTGCGGGCGAAACTATCCCCTTCAATGACCGTCAGGAAATAGTCCGGGCGCTGGATGAACTGGCGAATTTGGGAAGCGAAAATGGCCATTGCTAATTGTGCCGCTGATGCACTATGGACGGCCGCTCAGGCCGCAGCCGCAACTGGCGGGCGTACGGCGGGCGGCTGGGAGGCAGCGGGCGTATCTATCGATAGCCGCGCAATATCGAAGGGTGAGCTGTTTATCGCGTTGCGCGGGCCTGCCAACGACGGCCATGCCTATGTGGCGGATGCGCTGGCAAACGGCGCCGTTGCCGCGATGGTGGATCATGCGCCCGCAGATGTGGCAGATAATGCGCCTCTGCTACTGGTTGGGGATACACAGGCCGGACTTGAGGCGCTGGGGGCTGCGGCACGGGCGCGGACGGCGGCGAAAATAGTTGCTGTAACAGGCAGTGCGGGTAAAACAGGCACGAAGGAAATGTTGCAGGCGGCGCTCGGCAGACAGGCGCGCAGCCATGCCTCGGCAGCGTCTTATAACAATCTGTGGGGCGTCCCGCTCAGTCTCGCCCGGATGCCGGCTGCTTCGGAGTTTGGTGTTTTCGAGATTGGCATGAACCATTCCGGTGAAATTACACCCCTGACCCGTCTCGTGCGGCCCCATGCGGCAATCGTGACGACCATAGCGCCCGCCCATATCGGACATTTCGACTCCCTGACGGCAATAGCAGAAGCCAAGTCGGAGATTTTTCTGGGTCTGGAACCGGGCGGCGTTGCCATTATCAATCACGACAGCGCTTTTTTCGATCTGTTATCGCGCCGGGCCATGGATGCAGGCGCCGCCCGTGTTCTTGGCTTTGGCACGGCGCCGGATGCCGCCGCAAGACTGATCAAGGCGGTGCACCATCCCGATTGTTCCTGTGTGTATGCTGAAATTTGTGGTCAGCCCTTGACGTACAAGATCGGTTTATCCGGTATGCATTGGGTGATGAACAGCCTTGCGGTGTTGACGGCGGTGCAGGCGCTGGGCGGGGATCTGGCGCTGGCCACGATAGCGCTTGCGGGGATGGCCCCGCTTTCAGGGCGCGGACGGCGGCATCGATTACCGGTGGCGGACGGGGAATTTACGCTGATCGATGAAAGTTATAACGCCAATCCGGGGTCCATGCAGGCGGCGCTGCTTAACCTTTCCGGACAAATGAGCGAAGGACGCGGGCGCAGGATAGCCGTACTTGGCGATATGGCCGAACTGGGCCGGGACTCGGCGCGCTATCACCACGAACTGGCGGCAATCATCGAAGACGGCCGCATCCAGAGGACCTTTACTGCGGGTTCGCAGATGCAGGTTCTGCATACGGCGTTGCCGGCCGGTCTCCGGGCGGAACATGCAGCGGATGCAGATGCCCTGATTGCGCCCCTTCTATCTACCCTTCGTCCCGGTGATGTGGTTATGGTGAAAGGATCGTTCAGCAGCGGCATGGGTAAAATTGTCAAGGCTTTACAGGCGCTTGCCCGCCCGGACCGGCAGACCCAGGACACAAGGCTTTCACCGCAAAATAATTCGGTGCGCCGGAATGCTGTATGATCTGCTTTACCCCCTGGCGGATCAGGTTGGCGTCTTCAATTTATTCCGTTATCTGACCTTCCGTACGGGAGGCGCGCTGATGACCGCGCTGTTTTTAAGCTTTCTTTTCGGGCCTGCAATCATCCGGCTGTTAAGGCGTTATCAGCCCGGCGGCCAGCCGATCCGGGAAGACGGCCCGCAAAGCCATATCATCACCAAAGCAGGCACCCCGACCATGGGCGGGTTCATGATTCTGGCAGGTATAGTGGCAGGCACTTTACTGTGGGCGGATTTGGCAAACCGGTATGTCTGGGCGGTGCTGCTGATAACCCTGGGGTTTGGATTGGTTGGCTTTGCCGACGACTATCTCAAGGTTACCAAACGCAATAGCCGTGGCGTTCCGGGCAGGGTCAAACTGGCCTGCGAAATCGTTATCGCCGCAGTGGCAGTCTGGTGGATTGGCATGATTGCGTCGCCTGCCCAGGCTGAAGTTCTGGCGATTCCGTTTTTCAAGAATGTTTTGTTTGATCTGGGGTGGCTGTTTCTGCCGATGGCGGTATTTGTCATTGTCGGGGCTTCCAACGCGGTAAATCTGACCGATGGCCTTGATGGACTTGCCATCATGCCCGTCATGATCGCGGCAGCCAGCTTTGCGTTTATTTCCTACCTGGTGGGGCATGCGGTTTACGCCAATTATCTGCAAATACTGGCGGTGCCGGGGGCCGGTGAGCTAGCGGTATTCGCGGGCGCCATCGTGGGCGCGGGGCTTGGTTTCCTCTGGTTTAATGCGCCGCCCGCTCTGGTCATGATGGGGGATACAGGCTCTCTTTCGCTGGGCGGGGCGCTTGGGGGGATTGCGGTCGTGACCAAGCATGAAATTGTGCTGGCGATTATCGGCGGGCTGTTCGTGCTGGAAGCCGTATCGGTGATCGTCCAGGTGGGGTCGTTCAAACTGACCGGCAAGCGCGTATTCGCCATGGCGCCCATCCATCATCATTTTGAAAAGCGCGGCTGGGCGGAATCCACGATTGTGATCCGGTTCTGGATCATCGCCCTGGTGTTGGCGATGATTGGTCTTTCGTCCCTGAAGCTGAGATAAACAATGATTGCAGCATATTCGTATAAGGGGAAAAAGGCCGCCGTTTTAGGACTTGCCAGAACGGGGATTTCGGCGGCCCGGGCGCTGCTTCGAGGCGGCGCGGAAGTGCTGGCCTGGGACGACGCGCAAAATCGCCGCGATGAAGCCGGCGCACGCGTGGGCGCAGGTCTGACGATTGCAGATCCGGCAGGGCTGGACTGGACAAAAATATCCGTACTGGTATTAAGCCCGGGAGTACCTTTGCATTTCCCCGTTCCGCATCCTGTGGTGCAGGCGGCAAGACTTGCGGGGTGCGAGATCATTGGCGATGTGGAGCTGTTTTTCCGGGCGCGGCGCGACAGGTTTCCCGCAACAAAGCTGGTGCTGGTTACCGGCACGAACGGCAAGTCCACAACTACGGCCTTGATCGGCCATCTGGTGCGCGAAGCCGGGCTGGCGGTGCAGATCGGCGGCAATATTGGCACGGCGGCGCTTGATCTCGAAGAACTCGCCGGCGGCGGCGTGTATGTGCTGGAAATGTCGTCTTATCAGCTTGATCTGACCGGGCCGACATCGGCGGATGTCGCGGTCTGGCTTAACATAACGCCTGATCATATTGACAGGCACGGAAGCCTGTCAGGTTACGTGGCCGCAAAGCGCCGGATATTTGACGGTTTGGCGCAGGATGGCGTTGCGGTGGTTGGGGTTGATGATCCAGATGGCCTGAATGTCAGTGATGCGTTACGGGCTTGCGGAATAAAAGTTTATCCGGTTGCCATTGGGCGGGCGCTGACAGCGCCGGGGGTCTTTGCCGAGGGTGGAATATTATATGACGCCCCGTCTGACGCGCCGCAGCAGGTGCTGGATTTGAATCATCTGACACGGTTGCCTGGGGCGCATAACTGGCAGAATGCGGCGGCGGCCTATGGCGCCGCGCGGGTGCTGGGGATATCGCGTGGCGCGATTGTGAGCGGGCTTGAAAGTTTTACCGGTCTTGCCCATCGCATGGAAGATGTTGGCCATGTGAAGGGCGTGCGTTTCATCAATGACTCAAAAGCGACAAATGCTGACGCCACGGCGCGGGCATTGGCTTGCTATGACGGCGTCTATGTGATTCTTGGTGGGGTGCCGAAAGCAGGTGGAATTGATTCGCTGGCGCCGTTTTTCCCGCGAATCCGCAAAGCCTATCTGATCGGGCAGGCGGCGCAGTCTTTCGCAGCAACATTACAGGGTCGGGTGGCGTATCAGATGTGCGGTGATATGGCAAACGCGGTGGCCGCCTCTGCGAGAGATGCGGCAGGAGAGGCGGAGGCGGCCGTGCTGTTGTCGCCGGCCTGCGCGTCGTTCGATCAGTTCGAAAATTTTGAGGCGCGCGGCGATGTGTTCCGCAAGCTGGTGTTGGAACTTGGCGCCAGGTCCATGAGCAGGAGTGCAGTGTGAGCAGTTTCGCCCGTACCGATACAAGCATCCTGGGCCAGTGGTGGTGGACCGTGGACCGCTGGATCATGGGCGCCATTGGCGCGCTGATCATTATCGGCACTTTGCTGACGCTGGCGGCCAGCCCGCCGGTTGCGGAACGCATTAATATGGACAGTTATTTTTTCGTCAAGAAACATCTGATGATGCTGCCCCTGGGGCTGGTCCTTCTGTTTGGCATGTCGATGGCGCCGCCGAACATCGTCAAGCGGATTGCAGTCGGACTGTTCATATTTGCTCTGGCGCTGATGGTGCTGACTTTAACCATTGGGGAAGAGCGCAACGGGGCGCAACGCTGGCTTTCTCTGGGGGGCATGTCGCTTCAGCCATCGGAATTTCTGAAACCTGCGCTGATTGTATTTGCCGCATGGATGTTTTCGGAACAGAATCGCGGCAGCGGCGTGCCGGGTAATCTGATCGCGCTCATGGCCTGGGCGGGGTCCGTGGGCATGCTGGCCATGCAGCCGGATTTTGGCCAGGCGTTCCTGCTGACCGTCGTGATCGGCGGGATGTTTTTTATTGCCGGGATGTCAATGTATCTGGTTCTGGGTCTGATGATTGCGGGCGCCGTGGGCGGGGTGTTCGCCTATGTGTTCGTGCCGCATGTGACCAGCCGGATTGACCGGTTTCTTGATCCCGCTTCGGGTGACACTTTCCAGGTGAATACCGCCATCAATGCGTTTTTACAGGGGGGCCTGTTTGGGCGCGGTCCGGGCGAAGGCACGGTCAAGCGCATTCTGCCCGATGCGCACACGGATTATATCTTTGCCGTGGTCGGCGAGGAGTTTGGCATGATCGCCTGCCTGCTGCTGGTCGGGCTGTTCGCCTTTATCGTGCTGCGCGGGCTGGCGCGCGCCTTTGCGGCGGAGGACCATTTTGTGCAGCTTGCCGCCTCCGGGCTGATCTTTCTGTTTGGCTTGCAGGCGTTCATTAATATGGCCGTCAATCTTAATCTGCTGCCCTCCAAGGGCATGACCCTGCCGTTTATCAGCTATGGCGGGTCATCGCTGCTGGCGTTGTCACTCACGGCCGGCATGATCCTGGCGCTGCTGCGAAAACGTCCCGGCGTCGCTATTGGCGGCGCATCCGTGGGGCGCTCGCCATGATTGACGCGAATGACGCACCCATAGTTCTGGCGGCTGGCGGCACCGGCGGTCATATGTTTCCTGCCGAAGCGCTGGCCAAGGAATTACGCAGCCGGGGCCGCGAAGTGGCGCTGATTACAGATGTGCGCGGCGCGGCGTTTGCCGCATCCTTCGGCCGTATCAATGTGCATGTGATTTCTGCGCGAAACCCGGCGGGCAATGCTCTGGCCAAATTGCGGGCGGCGGCGTCGCTGGGCGCAGGCGCGGTGCAGGCTTTGCGGTTGCTGCGCCAGCAGCCACCGGCGCTGGTCATGGGTTTTGGGGGTTATCCGGCGGTTCCGGCCATGGCGGCGGCCATCTGGCTGGGCGTACCGACGGCCATTCATGAACAGAATGCCGTTCTGGGCAAGGTCAACCGGCTGATAGCGCACAGGGTTAGCGGCATTGCGGCGTCGGTAGAGGGCATGGGCGGCTTGCGCACCATGGATCACGTCAAGGTGACGGTGACGGGCAACCCGGTTCGCGCCGATATCGCGGCCTGTCACGGCCGCGCCTATGACACGCCAACACTGGACACGCCGTTCAATCTGGTCGTCTTTGGGGGCAGCCAGGGCGCACGGATTTTAAGTGAGACGGTCCCGGCGGCGATTGCGATGCTGCCGCCCGGTGTTTCAGCCAGATTGCGCATTGTCCAGCAATGCCGCAGCAGCGATCTGGAACTGGCGCGCCGGGCCTATGGGCGTATCAATGTGCAGGTGGAATTGACTGAATTTATCCGCGATATGCCGGTCAGGCTATCGCAGGCGCATCTTGTCATCGCCCGCTCGGGGGCGACGACTGTTAGTGAACTGACGGCCGCCGGGGTGCCGTCGATACTGGTTCCCTATCCGCATCACGCCGATCAGCAGCAGCTGGCCAATGCGCAGACGCTGTCGGATGCGGGTGCGGCCTGGGTCATGCCGGAAGCCGGGTTGACAGCTTCTGCGCTTGCCAAACGCTTGCAGAATATATTGCGCAATCCACAACAGCTCAGTGTCGCGGCAAAGGCGGCACATGATCTTGGCCGTCCCGATGCGGCAAAGGCGCTGGCGGATATGGTGGAGCGTCTGGCGCCGCGCCGCGCCGCGTATCCTAAAAACGGCGGCGGCGGCGGCAAGGTGATCCCTTTATTCAGGAGGGCTGCCTCATGATGACGCGTCTTCCCCTGGACATCGGCTGGATTCATTTTGCAGGCATCGGCGGCATCGGCATGAGCGGCATTGCCGAAGTGATGCACAATCTTGGTTATCAGGTGAAGGGGTCCGACAGTTCCGATGGCGGCAATGTGGCCCGGCTGCGTGGCCTGGGTATTACCGTTGCAGTGGGTCAATCGGCGGAAAATCTGGGCG
>JBEBFX010000294.1:0-2150 GCA_040081735.1 Alphaproteobacteria bacterium
GATCTACGCCGCACGACGCCTGGAATCCATTGTTGAAGGCGATGCACCTGGTTACTCCGGTACGCAAGTGAAAGGCGGCACCCGGGTCCTCACCGACCAATCCGCCTGCCCTTTCCGCGCCTTCGCCCGCCACCAGCAATTTTTATATGGCGGCGGGCAAAACCCCGGCGCTGGACCTGATCGCGTCTGTAACCAGCGGTTTGTTCATTACAGAATTGATCGGCATGGGCGTGAACCCGGTTACTGGCGATTACAGCCGGGGGGCGACCGGGTTCTGGATAGAAAATGGTCAGTTCACCTATGCCGTCAGCGAGATCACGGTTGCAGGCAATCTGCTGGACATGTTCCTGCATATGACGCCCGGCGACGATCTGCAATTCCGTTACGGCATGGACGCGCCGACGATTCTCATCGAAGGGATGACAATCGCAGGTGCGTGACGTTGACAGCGCCAGGCATCATCGTTTTGCAGTAAGCGCGGCGCGCGAGGCGGGGGCGCTGGCCATGACCTATTTCGGCGCGGATTACGCAAAATGGGACAAGGGCAAAAATAATCCTGTCACCGACGCAGATGTCGCCGTTGACCAGTTGCTGCGTCAGCGCATGCAGGCGTTTGAACCTGATTACGGCTGGCTTTCCGAAGAAAGCGTGGATGACAAAAGCCGCCACACAGCGCGCCGGGTCTGGGTTGTGGACCCCATTGACGGCACCCGCGCCTTTATTCGCGGTCAGCCGCATTTCGCCGTCAGCATCGCGCTGCTGGAAGACAACAAACCTATATCCGCCGTGATATTCAATCCGGCGACCGATGAATTATTCGAAGCGTCAGACAAGGGGCCAACCCTGCTGAACGGATTAAAGGTTCAGGTTAGCGCCAAGGAAGAATTACTGGATGCGCGCATGCTGGCGACGCAGGGCATGTTTCAGCATAAACGCTGGACCAATCCGTGGCCGGCAATGCATGTGGAATCGCGCAATTCAATTGCCTATCAGGTGGCGTTGACGGCGGCGGGGCATTTCGATGGATGCCTGAACCTGTGGGGCGCCTTTGACTGGGATCTGGCGGCGGCCGATCTGATTATCCGCACCGCAGGCGGGCACATCACGGATCACACCGGCGCGGCGCTGCGCTTTAACCAGGAAACCCCCCGCCACCCCAGTATTGTGGCGGCAAACCCCGCTTTGCATGGCCTGCTGCTCGGACGTCTGGAAGGATGAACATGGACCGGCGCAGATCAGGGACAGCCTTGCCTGTGCCCCTGATGCTGGCCCGATTTCTGGGCTGGCTGATTGCGCTGCCCCGCACGGCCAAGCTGTCTATTTCCATTATTCTGGACGCCGTTCCGATCCTTGCCGTTAATCTCATCGGGGTCGCAGGGTATGAACTGCTGTGCAACTGCGCCTTTGGCGATCTGACACGTTACGGCGTTACAGCGCTGCTCAGTGTCACCTGTTGCGGAATATTTTATGTGACCGGGCTGTACCGGCCGATGCTGCGGTACCGCGACACCCTGATTATTTTTCCCGTGCTGGGCGCCAGTATGGCGGCGGCTGGGGTTATTGCGCTGACTGTCGCCGCATTTGCGCCGGCGCCCAACCTGCTTGCGCTGATTGGAATATTGTGGCTGGGTCTGATGGCCCTGATGCTGGCGTGGCGGCTGATCGGCGGCGCGCTGCTGAATATTGCCGTGCGCGAAAACCGGCCAGATGTGACCCGGGTGGCGATTTATGGCGCAGGGCGCGCGGGCGTCGCCCTGGCGGAGGCCATGCAAAAAGATGACACCCTGAGCGTCGCCTGTTTTGTGGACGACGACAGCCAGCTGCATGGCCGCACCCTGCACGGCGTCAAGGTGCGGCACGCCAATATTCTGCGCCAGCTGGCCGCACGCGGACGCCTGGACCTGGTAGTGCTGGCGATACCATCGGCCAGTCCCGTCCGGCGCGCAGCCATCATCAATCAGCTGTCCGAACTGGAAGTCAGGGTGGAAACCGCGCCAACCCTGGAAGAAATTATTTCCGGCTGGCGCCGGGTCAGCGATATTCGCGCAGTCGGCCCGGAAGAACTGCTTTCGCGTGAGCCGGTAGCCCCTGATTTGGCATTGCTGGCGCGAGAACTGCGGGGGAAATCGGTCCTGGTAACGGGCGGCGGC
>JBEBFX010000141.1:0-8404 GCA_040081735.1 Alphaproteobacteria bacterium
GCTGGCGGCATTGAAAGATGCGCCGGAGGCAAGCCGGGGCGTGACCTATATCACCAACCCGGTTCCGGGGCTGAGCCGGATTGATTACGCGACCTTCCATCCGGAGGCCCGCGTGCTGACCAATTTCATGTCGGACCGGATGCAGAAATCCTTTGCCGAGGGAAAAATCGATTTCATTCCTATCCAGTATCATCAGCGTTATATGTTTGTCAGCGGTCCGCTGAAAATAGATGCGGCGCTGGTGCAATATGGCCCGCCAGACGCTGACGGCATGTGCAGCCCCGGTTATGGCATTGACTTTGTGCCCATGGCGGTCGACAGGGCGAAACTGGTTATTGCTGAAATCAATGAGGCCCTGCCGTCACCGCCGCATCTGCCGAAAACGCACATTTCCAAATTTCATTTTGCGGTTAAATCCAACACTGGACTGCAATCGATGCGCGTTGTGCCCATTGACGATGTGGCGCGACAGATCGGCGCCAACGTCGCCAGTCTGGTGCGCGACGGCGACTGCGTTGAAATGGGCGTTGGCGCCATCCCCAACGCGGCGCTGGACGCGCTGAAGGACCGCAACGATCTGGGCGTCCATTCCGGGATGATTTCTGACAGTGTGATGCATCTGGCCAACGCGGGTGTTATCAATGGGAAAATGAAAAGCATCGACAAGGGAAAAATCGTTACCGGCATCGTGGCGGGCAGCAATGAGGTGATGAAATGGGCGGGTCATTATCCCGATCTTGCCTTCAGAACCGTAAATTATACCCATGATGTGGCGTTGCTGGGGCAGATCGACAATTTCGTGGCGATTAACGGGGCGGTCGAGGTGGATTTGCTGGGCCAGCTGAATTCTGAAATGGTGGCTGGCCGCCAGATCAGCGGCACCGGCGGCTCGGTTGACTTCATGCGCGGGGCCTTGCGTTCAAAAGGCGGGCGCGGAATTGTGGCCTTCACGGCCACCGCCGGAGGTGGTAGGCTGTCCCGTATTGTGCCCGCCATCAGCGACGATGCGGTGGTAACGGCGTTACGCACGGACGCGGACCATTTTGTGACCGAATACGGGGTCGCAAAGGTGCGCGGCCAACCGTTGCAGGCGGCCGCCGAGGCGCTGATCGCCATCGCCGCGCCGCAGTTCCGGGATGGCCTGCGCGATGCGTGGAAAGAACGGTTTAAACGGATTACGGGCGCTTAACTAAACGCAAGGGGACAACCAATGGGTATTCAGCAGCCAATCTCTTATGACGCACTGGTGCGCCGTGACCGGGTGCATGGCCGCCTGTATACGGACCCCGCCGTGTTTTCCGACGAGATGGACCGGATCTACCATTCTGGCTGGGTGTTTGTCGCTCATGCCAGCGAAGTCCCGAATATGGGCGATTATCTGCGCCGCCAGATTGGCCGCCAGCCGGTGATTGTCACCCGCGACGCGCACAATGAAGTCAGGGTGCTGTTCAATCGCTGCACCCATCGCGGCACTATGATTTGCGCTAAGGAACGCGGCAACACGGCCACCTTCACGTGTCCCTATCACGGCTGGACCTTTGGCGTGGGCGGCGAGTTGCGCGGCGTGCATTTGCCTGCCGGCATGGGCAGCGGGTTTGAAAAATCGGAAATGGGGCTGGCCGGTCCGCCGCGCATGCAGATTTATCGCGGTTTTATTTTCGCCAGTCTGGCGGCGGACGGGCAATCGTTCGATGATTATCTCGGGCGGGGAAAAGAGCTGATTGATCGCGCCTGTGATATGTCGCCGGACGGGGAGATTGAACTCTCGGCGGGGTGGCTGAAGCATCGCTTTCACGCCAACTGGAAAATGATTCCGGAAAATAATACCGATGGCTATCATGTGTATGCCGCCCACGCCTCGTTGCTGAAGGCGACAAACCCCTTTGCGTCCTTCGCGTTTGATGAGGACAAGGGTGATATTTCAATTACCCGTGATTGGGGCGGCGGTCATACGGAAATTGATTTTTCCCCGGGATATCGCCGCAAGGGCAAACCGTTCCTGTGGTTTGGCGGCGTTTCTGAAGCGAAGCTGCCCAATTATGTTGCGCGTATGGAGCAGGCCTATGGCAAAGAGCAGGCCCGTAAAAGTATGATGGACGGGCCGCCGCACGCAATTATTTTTCCCAATCTGTTTCTGGGTGAGATGAATATCTCGTTCATGGTCCCGATTGCCGCCAATGAGGTTCTGCAATATTACACGCCGATGCTGCTGAAGGGCGCCCCGGAAGTTAACGTGCGGGCGCTGCGCCAGGGTGAAGGCGCCATGGGGCCGGGCTCGTTCCTGCTGCCCGATGACGCCACCATGTCGGAGCGAAATCAGCTGGGCCTGGCGGCCCAATCGCCGGAATGGCTGGACCTGCGCCGCGGGCTGGAACGCGAATACGTGGACGAGAATACCGGTCTGCTGAGTTCGGGAATATCTGATGAGGTTACCAACCGGGCATTCTGGAGCCATTATCTCCAGGTGATGTCCAGGGCCGCCTGATCATGGCCTTGCCGGAAAGTGAAATGCGCGAGATCGAGGCGTTTCTGATCGTTGAAGCGCGTCTGGCCGATGAATCCCGTTATGATGAATGGGAGGCGCTGTGGACGGATGACGCGCTGTACTGGGTGCCGCGCCGCCCGGATATTGATCCGGCAAAGGAAGTCTCGCACATCTATGACAACCGCCAGCGCATCGGGACGCGCATCCGTCAGCTGAAGTCCGGTTTCCGCCATAGCCAGACCCCCGCGTCGCCGATGCGGCGGGTGCTTTCCAATATCGAAATTGCGCCCGCCGGGGCCGGCGAATATGAAGTGGCGGCGAATTTCATGCTGATGGAATTGGCCATACAATCCACCCGCAATATGAATTTCTGGGGCGGGCGCATACAGTACCGGCTGCGCCGGGTCGATGGGCAATTGCGCATGGCCGTAAAGAAAATTATGCTGATTGATGCGGACGAACCCATCGCCAATCTGGCTTTCCTGGTTTAGGTTCTCATCCAAAAAAGTTGCACCAATTACCTCCACCCCCCACCCCTGCGCCTTGCGGGGGGCGTTGCAAAATTCTGTATTTGTGATTCACTGTAGCGGGTGAACCGGACAGAGTGGACGCCATGCAGCCTGGATTTGCGGACGGATGGATTTCGCCGAAGGTTGGGCGGAATGCGGCCTTGCAGCGTCTTTCGGAGGAAGTGAAGTGGCGCCGGTTTGAGAAGATTTTGGTGAAGCCCGTTCCGGCGGGCCGGAGCCCTCTGGCCCTTCCTGCACGATTACAATGATATTCGGCCGCACTTCGGCATCAACCGCAAGACACCCATATCCCGTCTTCCGGTAAACAACCTGTCGAGACAGGACATTCAGAGCAGGCTGTCGGCCCCCACCGCCAGACGCACAATATTCCAGCCCGCCAGATATGCGTAACTGGTATTATGTCCAAGGGTCTGGATAAGCTGTAGACCCATGCCCCCAACCCTGCTTGGCGGATGGTCTTCGGGGAATTTTCCGATGGAGTTGACAGGGTCAAAGGGGCACGCCTGATCCCGGTAATCCAGTTCGGCCCGGCCATCGGACACACGCAGGGCTATATGCACCGGGCGGTTGCTTTCCAACTGATAACCGTGCTTTATCGTGTTCGTAAACAGCTCTTCGATGACAAGAACAAGACGCATAATCAGTATTTCCGGCAAGCCGGCGTCCCGCGCCCATCTTTCTGCGCGCGCGCAGGCGTCACAGCTGGCGGCGCTGGTTGCGGCAAAGGTCCAGTCTATCTTGTTTTGCGGGGGCATGGGCTGGGCAGCTTTAAGGCAGGAATCATTATAATGAACCCAATCATAACTGTTTCAGTAAAAAGCGCTACCCGCTGCATGGGGGCGGCATGGCTGGTTCTGCTGCTCGGTTTGACGGGTGCTTTTGAAGCGCGTGCAGCGGATGTAATCGGTCTGGTGAAAACCAGCAAGGGTTCTGTCAGTATCGAGCGCGGCGGCCAGAAAATCAACGCCGCATCCGGCGCCAAACTGTATCAGTCAGATCAGGTGCTGACCGGTGAAGACGGGGCCGTGGGCATGACGTTTGTGGATAACAGCCGCCTGTCGCTGGGGGCCAACAGCACCCTTGCGCTGGAGAAATTCCGGTTTAACACCACAACCCATGAGGGCGAATTCGTCAGCGCCGTCAAACGCGGCACACTGGCCGCGGTCTCGGGCAAAATCGCCCGGCAAACCCCAGAGGCGATGCAGGTGCGCACGCCCTCGGCGATCCTTGGGGTGCGGGGCACCAAATTCGTTGTTGAAGTGCCGGAATAAGACCATGAAAACTTTCAATCCGCTGTCCGCGTTCGCGCTGGCGCTTCTGCTTTCCGCCTGCGCCGGGAAGGATTTATTTGTGGTCCTGCCCCATGAGGATGGCAGCGTTGGGTCCGTCGTCGTCCGCCAAAACGGCAGGGACATCGTGCTGGACAAGGCCAACAGCGCGATAAAGGCGGGAGACGGAAAATCTTTCACCATCGCCAGCAAGGACGTTGATCAGCGCTTTGGAACGGCGCTGACTGGCCTGCCGCCCGCCGCGCGCAGTTATGTCCTGTATTTCAAGGAAGGCACGGTCATCCTTGAGCCCGACTCGGGCCCGGTCATGGAAGCCATGCGCAAGGATGTTACGTCGCGCACCGCTGGCGAAATCATGGTCATTGGCCACACGGACAAAGTCGGCAAGGTCGCGGATAACGACGAACTGGCGTTCACCCGGGCATTGTCCGTCGGCGACGTTCTGGTGGCCAGCGGCATAGCGCGGGACACCGTGATGATTGCCGGACGCGGGGAACGCGAACCCCTTGTGCCGACCGATGACGAAGTCGAGGAACCCCGCAACCGCCGGGTTGAAATCAGCGTCCGATAGATCCCATTTCAGGAACCCGATAGCGTATTATGTCCGACACCAGAGACGAGAACCGCGCCAGCTATAAAGACACGATCTTTCTGCCGCAGACAGATTTCCCCATGCGCGCGGGCCTGCCCCAGCGCGAACCTTCATTCCTGGCGCGCTGGGTGGCGACGGATCTGCACGGACGCCTGCGCGCGGCATCCAGAGGCCGCGAAAAATTTGTGCTGCATGACGGCCCGCCCTATGCCAATGGCCATCTGCATATGGGCCACGCCCTGAATAAAATTCTCAAGGACATCATCAACCGGTCGCGCCAGATGATGGGCTTTGACGCGTATTATGTGCCGGGCTGGGACTGTCATGGCCTGCCGATCGAATGGATGATCGAGGAAAAATACCGCAAGGCCGGCAAAAACAAGGACGAGGTGCCGCTGGTCGAATTCCGCAGGGAATGCCGCGATTTCGCCGCCAGCTGGATCGACGTGCAGCGCGAGGAATTCAAGCGTCTGGGCGTGCTGGGCGACTGGGATCATCCGTACACCACCATGGCCTATGACGCCGAGGCGCAGATCGTGCGCGAGTTCATCAAATTCGTGATGAACGGCGGACTGTATCGCGGCTCAAAACCGGTGTTGTGGTCGGTAGTGGAAAAAACCGCGCTGGCCGAAGCCGAGGTCGAATATCACGACCATGTTTCCAATACGGTCTGGGTTAAGTTTCCGATCTGGATGGTGGGCCGTAACAGCGCCGAACAGCAGAACAACGATCTGCTTGGCAACACAAGTGTGGTCATCTGGACCACAACACCCTGGACCATTCCCGCCAACCGCGCCATTGCCTATTCCCCGCGTATTTCCTATGGGCTGTATCAGATTGCAGACGGCGAGAAACTGGTGCTGGCCGATGCGCTGGCCGAACAGGTCATGGTGGACGCCAAGATAGTATCGTGGGAACGTCTTCGCGGCATACCTGAGGAAACACTCAGACAGATTGGCTGTCATCATCCCCTGAAACCGTTGGACAGTAATGGGTATGGACACTCTGTGCCCCTATATCCCGCTGATTTTGTAACCGATGATGCGGGCACCGGGTTTGTGCATATTGCCCCCAGCCATGGCGCGGACGATTTTGAGCTGGGCATGCGGCATAGCCTTGATGCGCCGTTCATGCTGGATGCGGCGGGGGTCTATCTGCCCAACGTGCCATTGTTTGCCGGCAAGCGCGTGCTGAAACCCGACGGCAAGCAGGGCGACGCCGACGCCGCCGTAATGGCGGCCCTGCGCGACGCGGGGCGGCTGCTGGCGAATGGCAAGCTCAGTCATCAGTACCCGCACTCCTGGCGCTCCAAGGCGCCGCTGATTCTGCGCAATACGCCGCAATGGTTCATTTCGATGACCACCAACGATCTGCGCAAGAATGCGCTGGCGGCCATTGACAAGGTGCAGTGGATTCCTGAATCCGGGCGCGCGCGCATCCGGTCCATGATCGAGACGCGCCCGGACTGGGTGGTGTCGCGCCAGCGCGCCTGGGGCGTGCCGCTGACCTGTTTCGTGCATAAACAAACCGGCGCCCTGCTGCGCGACGAGGCCGTCAATGGGCGCATCGTCGCGGCAGTGGAAAACCAGGGCTGCGACGTCTGGTTCACCCAGCCTGCGGAATTTTTTCTGGCCCCTGAATACCGCGCCGATGAATATGAAATGGTGCGCGATATTCTGGACGTGTGGTTCGACAGCGGTTCAACGCACGCCTTTGTGCTGGAGAACCGCGCGGAATTGCAATCGCCCGCCGATCTGTATCTGGAAGGCGCCGATCAGCATCGCGGCTGGTTTCAGTCGTCGCTGCTGGAAAGCTGCGGCACCCGTGGCGTGGCCCCCTACAAAGCCGTGCTGACGCATGGATTTCTGCTGGCCGAGGATGGCCGCAAAATGTCGAAATCCCTTGGCAATGATCTCTCGCCGATCAAGGTCAGTGATCAGAGCGGCGCCGAAATTTTACGCCTGTGGGCGTCAAGCTCGGATTATGCGAACGAAATCCGCTTTGGTCCCGAAGTCCTGAAAACCAATACCGACGCCTATCGCAAATTGCGCAACACGTTGCGTTTCATGCTGGGAACATTAACCGCTTTTGACGCCGCGCAGACCGTGCAGGTGGAACAGATGCCGGAGCTGGAGCGCTGGGTGCTGCACCGCCTGCATGAACTGGATGGGCTGGTGCGGCGGGCCTACCTGGACTATGATTTTGCGCGCCTGCACACCGCGCTGTTCAATTTTTGCAGTAATGATTTATCGGCGTTTTATTTCGACATTCGCAAGGACGCGCTGTATTGCGACGCGCCGGACAGCCTGCGCCGCCGCGCCTGCCTGAGCGTCATTGATCAGGCGTTTTCGTGTCTGACGGCGTGGCTGGCCCCGGTCCTGTGCTTCACCATGGAAGAAGCCTGGCTATGCCGGTTCCCGGATGACACGGACAGCGTGCATTTACGGCTGTTCCCGCAAATTCCGGATGACTGGCAGGATCAGGCGCTGGCGGATAAATGGGCCAGCGTGCGGGCATTGCGGCATGTGGTCACCGGCGCGCTGGAACTGGAACGGCGCGAAAAGCGCATCGGCGCAAGCCTGGAGGCCGCCCCGCAAATATATGTCAGCGATAAAGCCATGCAGGATGCCCTGCGCGGACTGGATATCAACGAAATCGCCATTACATCCGGCGCAGTTCTGATTGAAGGCCCGGTTCCGTCCGGGGCCTTCACCCTGGACGATGCTGCCGGGGTTGGCGTTGTAAACGGGCTGGCGCAGGGCAATAAATGTCAGCGTTGCTGGATGATCCTGCCCGAGGTGGGCACGGTTTCCGCCCATGCGGACATCTGCCGCCGTTGCGCGGATGCGATCCCTGCATGAAGCGTCCAGTCCGGATCGGGTTAATGGTGGCCATATGTGTCTCCGTTGCCGACTGGCTCAGCAAATACGCAGTTCTGTATCTGATTAATTTACCGGCACGGCAAAATATCCAACTTTTGCCATTTTTCGACCTTAACATGGTGTGGAATCGCGGCGTCAGTTTCGGCCTGTTACAGGCGGACAGCCTGTATGGGCGTCTGGCGCTGACGGGCTTTACCCTGGCCGTCAGTTTTGGGGTTCTGGTGTGGTTATGGCGCAACCATGATATATTGAGCGCCATCGCCCTGGGAGGGATTCTCGGCGGGGCGGTTGGGAATATTTATGACCGGTTGAAGTTTGGCGCCGTTGCCGATTTTTTCGACTTTCACCTGATGGGCTATCATTGGTATGTGTTTAATCTCGCCGACGCGGGAATCAGCGTCGGCGCCGCCCTTCTCCTGGTCCGGACTTTCTGGCTGGGCGAAGCGGCCAACAAGGCGGATAAATGAGTATGAGAATGCGGTATTCGGCACTTGTTGCAGTGGCTGGCTGTGTTGCCGCCGGCGGCCTGAGCGGCTGCACGGGGGCCAAGCGCGCCTTTGGCATGGAAAAGGTCACCCCGGATGAATTTACGGTGGTCACCAAGGCCCCCCTGGTTCTGCCGCCGG
>JBEBFX010000142.1:0-8352 GCA_040081735.1 Alphaproteobacteria bacterium
GGCTGGCAAAGCCGCCCCCTACTCATCGCCCATGCGCAGGGCGGCGATAAAGGCCTCCTGCGGAATTTCAACCTTGCCGAACTGGCGCATGCGCTTTTTGCCGGCTTTTTGCTTGTCGAGCAGTTTGCGTTTGCGGGTCGCGTCGCCGCCGTAACATTTGGCGGTCACGTCCTTGCGCATGGCGGAGATGGTTTCGCGGGCCACCACCCGGCCGCCGATCGCCGCCTGGATCGGTATCTTGAACATGTGACGCGGGATCAGATCCTTCAGCCGTTCGCAGATGTCGCGCCCGCGCATTTCGGCGCGCCCCGCATGCACGATCATCGACAGGGCGTCGACCGGTTCTTCGTTCACCAGGATCGTCATTTTCACCAGTTTGCCGGGCTCATAGCCCTCGATTTCATAATCAAAGCTGGCGTATCCGCGGCTGACGGATTTCAGCCGGTCATAAAAATCAAACACCACTTCGTTGAGCGGCAGCCGGTACACGACCATCGCCCGCGCGCCCGCATAGGTAAGCTGCTTTTGCACGCCGCGCCGGTCTTCGCACAATTTCAGAATGGCCCCGAGATAATCATCCGGCACCAGAATGGTCGCGATGATCCACGGCTCTTCGATATGCTCGATGCGCACCGGGTCGGGCATATCGACGGGATTGTGCACTTCAACCTTGCCGCCATCGAGCAGCTGCACCCTGTAGATCACGCTTGGCGCCGTGGTGATCAGTTCCAGGTTGAATTCGCGCTCCAGCCGTTCGGTAATCACCTCCAGATGCAGCAGGCCCAGAAATCCGCAGCGAAAACCAAAGCCCAATGCGGCGCTCGATTCCATTTCATATTCGAAACTGGCGTCATTGAGGCGCAGCTTGCCAAGGCTCTCGCGCAGCTCCTCGAATTGTGCGGCGTCGACAGGAAACAGGCCGCAGAACACTACCGGCTGGGCGGAGCGAAACCCCGGCAGCGCCTTTTCAGTGGGGCGCCTGTCATCAGTAATGGTGTCGCCCACGCGGGTGTCGGCCACCTGTTTGATATTGGCGGTGATAAACCCCACCTCGCCGGGGCCAAGCTCATCCACCAGCTTCTGCGCCGGAGTGATCACCCCAACCCGGTCGGCCGTATAAACGCCATCGGTGGCCATCAGGCGGATGCGCATGCCTTTTTTCAGCACGCCCTCCACAATGCGCACCAGAATCATGACGCCCAGATAGGTGTCATACCAGCTGTCCACCAGCAGGGCTTTCAGGGGGGCGTCCGGTCCGCCGGGGCTTGCGGGCGGCGGCAGGCGTGTGACAATCGCCTCCAGCACAGTGTCAATGCCGATGCCGGTTTTGGCGGAAATCAGCAGGGCGTCGCTGGCGTCAATGCCGATCACATCCTCAATCTGCTGGCGGATGCGCTCCGGCTCGGCGGCGGGCAGATCGATCTTGTTCAGCACCGGCACGATTTCGTGGTTGTTTTCCATCGCCTTGTAGACATTGGCCAGCGTCTGCGCCTCGACCCCCTGACTGGCGTCCACCACCAGCAGAGATCCTTCGCACGCCGCCAGCGACCGGCTGACCTCATAGGCGAAATCCACATGCCCCGGCGTATCCATCAGGTTCAGCACGTAGGTTTCGCCGTCTCTGGCTGTATAATTTAGCCGCACGGTCTGGGCCTTGATGGTGATGCCGCGTTCGCGCTCTAACTCCATTGAATCGAGCACCTGCTCCTTCATGTCGCGCGCAGCAAGGCCGCCGCACACCTGAATCAGCCGGTCCGCCAACGTGGACTTGCCGTGATCAATATGCGCGATGATGGAGAAATTGCGTATAAGCGATAGTTTGGTCATGAATGCGGGCTTTTAGCACTTGTGGGGGAATTGGCCAAGGGGTGATACGTGATGTCTTTTTCTTTCCCATTCTCTTTTTCATATCAGCGAATACCAGGTGGCCTTGCCCCGGCCGTGAGATTGCAGCACCTTCTGCTGCGCCAGCTTTTGCAGATGCTTCTTGATGGTGTGGCGATTGGCGCGCGTGGCCAGTTCCACCTCGGCGGCGGTGATCCTCCCCTGCTGTCTGGCCAGTTCCACAATGCTGACTGACAGCACCGGAAGCGCGCCGAGGAAAAGCTGTTCGCGCTCGATCTTGACCAGCAGATTGTCCTTCTGTTTTTTCAGCGCGTTCAGGAAATAGTCCAGCCACGGCTGCCAGTTGGGGGCCGTATCCCGCAATGTCGACTGCGTTCTTCGCAGGGCCAGATAGTAACTTTCCTTGCGCAGTTCGATGATGCTTTCCATCGAACTGTACGGTACGTAGGCATAACCTTGCCTGAGCAGCAGCAGCATCGTCAGGATACGCGACAATCTGCCATTGCCATCCTGAAATGGATGGATCGCCAGAAACCACACAACGAACACGCCGGTAATCAGCAGTGGATGCAATTCGCGCCCCGTGAACGCTTGATTAGTCCAGTGCAGCAGGGCCTCCATTTCGCGGGGCGTATCGAAAGGTGATGTTGTTTCAAAGATCACACCCAGCATTTCGCCGTCCGGTCCGCGCGCCTCCACATGGTTTGGGGCTTTTTTATAGTTGCCTCTGTGCCGTTCGTCCTTCGTGCTATGCTTCAGCAACATCTGGTGCAGTTGCCTGATGTGATTTTCGGTCAGCGGGATGCTGGCGTGGGATTCAAATATTATTTCCATCGTTTCGGCATATCCCGCAACCTCCTGTTCGTCGCGTGTGCGAAAGCTCTGACGCCGCAGGTTGCCGATCAGCGTCTCCACCTCTTTATCGGATAGTTTCGACCCCTCGATGCGCGTGGACGAGGCAACGCTTTCCACCGTCGCCACCCAGCGCAGTTGGTTCAACCGCTCTGGGGCGAGATTCCTGAACGCCCGCCAACCGCCCTTGAACTCGTCAATTTCAGCGATCAGATTCAGCATTTCCGCAGAAATGATAACGGTTACGTCCAAATCGTCTATCCGTATTTTTATCTGTATTTATCCGATTGTAATTTATTTTTCTCCATTATTTCGAAAATTCTTACCTATATCCGTATTTTTATCTGTTTATATCCGATTATCTTCTGGTGAGCGTGGTCAATTCTGCCTAAAAGGCGGTGAACCGATTGGCTTTGTTTTCTAAAGGCGGGTTATACACGGATCAGCTGGAAGCAAGGGCGGCATCCATCTTTCAGGACGCCGCATGCTATATTCACAAACGGAGATTTTATATGCCGGTTCTTGAGGTGGTCAGGGAAGAAAATATTTGCTGGTTGCGGCTGAACCGGCCTGAGGTGCGCAATGCCTGGACGGCGGAGATGGGTGACGCGGTTACGGCGCAGATCGAGATCATCTCCCGCGATGACACAATTCGCGCGGTGGTGATCACAGGAAATGGCAAGGGCTTTTGTTCCGGCGTTGATGTGCGCGGCCACTTCGATGTGGATGCCGAAGGGGTGACCGACCTGAGGGGCATGCACCATCGCCGCTTCATGCCGGCGGTCCTGGCGCTTCGCCGCTTGCCCAAGCCGGTGATCTGCGCGGTCAACGGCGCCAGTGTTGGCTATGGCTGTTCGATCGCCATGGCGTCTGACTTCGTTTTGATGGCCAAATCAGCCGTAATGATCTTTGCTTTTGTCAAGCTCGGGTTGTTGCCGGATGGTGGCGCCACGGCCATGCTGATCGAGCGGGTGGGGCCGCTGCGCGCTACCGGGATTGCGATGCTGGGGGAAGACATAACTGCTGATCACGCCCTTGCGCTGGGGCTGGTCAATAGTGTGGTCGCTGATGACGGGCTTGAGGCAGCGGCGCTGGCGCTGGCGCAACGTCTGGCTGCCGGGCCAACCCGGGCCTATGGCGCGATCAAGGAAGCGGTGCAGGCGTGGTCTGCGGATACGCTGTCCCGGCAAATGGAGCGCGAAGGAGATCTGTTACAGCGCCTGTCAACAACCCATGATTTTACCGAAGGCAAGAGTTCCTTTGTTGAACGGCGCACCGAGCGTTTTACCGGCTCTTAATATGGCAGCCGGATGATTTTTAGCATGCTGCTGAAAAACCCTTCTATTTGTCATCCTGAGCGGCCCGCTGCGCCAGCGCTTGCGCGGCGAGAGCGAAGGATCTCAGAGGCGCCATAAACGCTGGAGATCCTTCAGTCGCTACTCTCCATCAGGATGACAATTCCGGGTTTTTCAGCAGCCTGTTAGCGCGCGTCCATATTATTTCAGGGAATTAAACACGGGATAACCTCACTTTTTCCTCTGATCCCAGAGTCCAGCCTCAATTTGCCCTACCCGTTGACCACGGGTTGCGTCTTCCCTCACCCAAGCCCCTTGATCCGGATCAAAATCGTTCTACATATAGTTGTGCGGCGCCAGATTGGGCCGTAACCCTCAGTTGCCGGATGCCCGCCAGGGATCCGCACTGTCAATGTCGCTTACGGGAGGACTTGACCCATGTCGCACGTATCGCTTTTTTCCAGCCCGCTTTTGCTTGGTTTTGACCGTGTCGAGCGGATGCTTGACCGTGTCGCCAAATCTGCCAATGACGGCTATCCCCCTTATAATATTGAACAAATCGGCGACAATAGCCTGCGTATCAGCCTGGCGGTTGCGGGTTTTACGCTCGATCAGCTTACTGTCAGTCTGGAGGATAATCAGCTGACCATTCGCGGCAAGCAGGTTGAGGAACCCGGCCGGGTCTATCTGCATAGGGGCATTGCGGCGCGCCAGTTCCAGCGCAGCTTTGTCATTGCCGAAGGCATTCAGGTTAGCGCCGCCCGGCTGGACAATGGCCTTCTGCACATCGAATTGCAGCGTCCAAAGCCCGCCGCCATCGTCCGGAACATCGAAATCACGGCAAATCAGCCAAAAAACGGCCATGCCCACACCGGCTCTCTTGCCCAGGCTGACGCGACCACTGTCGACGCCCAGTAAGTGACCAGCAAAGGATCAGACTGATGAATAACCGGAATGAAGATAAAGTTGGCCCGGCAGAGGATGCAGATACCGCCCATGCCGTTTCGGCGGGCATAACCCTGAAACCGGGGTCCATGGTCTATGTGAAGGCAGTTGATTCTTCACAGGTGGAGGGACTGAATGGCGTGCCCCCGGGGGTTACGCTGTACGCCATCCACTCGGATCAGGGGGCGCCCCTGGCGGTGCTTGGCAACCGTGACGCGGCCTTTTACGCCGCGAGGCAGCACAACATGCTGCCCATGAGTGTCCACTAAACCGGCGGACCCGAACTGAGGTCAGTATAATGAAATCGCCGCTGGCTACATGCCGGCGGCGATCATTTCTTCATCAATGCGATCAATGAAATCCTTGCCCCAATTGATGGCGTAGTGCAGATCGCCTGTGAATTCGGTGACACTGGCTGCCTGTAGCATTGCGGTTTCCTGATCCTGGGCAATAATGATCTTGGCGTTGAATTCTCCGGCCTGATACACCACCAGAAACTGTCCGCCCGTCGGCAGCCCCAGGACCAGAATGTGCGACCCGGAATCATTGCGCAGCTCCGACAACACCAATGGCGTTATGGCCAATTCTTCATCGGCGTCCATGATCTCATCCTGTTCGTCAATCCAGGCGAGATACCGGTCCGCTACGGATTGATTCTCCATCACCAGATCCAGCAGTGTCGCGCTGATATCGATGAACCGGTAGGTGAAGGTGTCCTTCATTAAATCGCCGGACCAACTGAGTGGTTCCAGCTCTGGCGCCTGGCTATTCATAAAGCCTCCATTACGTTATGCGTCCCGCCCGGCAGTGCGTTAAAATCGCTTCTGGAGGGGGCTGTAGGCGTCAGCATAACGGCAATAAGGTTAACGCTTCGTTTCGGGCGCTGTAAGTGTCAGGCGCCTTGCAGTTCGCGAATGGCGCCGGCGATGGCGACGGTGCGTTTGGCCATTTCCGCATGCAGCAATTCGGTCATGCGGCCATCGACGGTCACTACCCCTTTGCCGGCATTTTCCGGTTTGGCGAATTCGGCGATGATTTTGCGCGCCATTTCAACTTCCGCTTCGCCGGGGCTGAAGATTTCATTGCAGGGCGCAACCTGGCTGGGGTGGATCAGGGTTTTGCCATCCATACCCAGTTCCAGCCCCTGACGGCAGATGGCGGCAAAACCCGCTTCATCCTTGAAGTCGTTATAGACGCCATCAATAATTCCCACATCAAACGCCCTTGCCGCCAGCAGGCACAGGCCCAGACTGGTCATCATGGGCAGGCGCATAGGCGTGTGCGCCGCGCGCAGCTCCTTGGCGATGTCATTGGTGCCCATAATGAACACCGCCAGGCGCGGGGTGGCGCTGGCAATCGCTTGCGCCTGCAGAATCCCCAACGGGGTTTCCATCATCGCCCACAGGGCCGTGTCATGGGCGCCATGAGCATCGAGAAGGGCTTGCGCCTGATGCAGCACGGCCGGGCTGCTGACCTTGGGGATCAGCACCGCATCGGGTTTAACGGCGGCGGCCGCCGCCAGATCGGCAAGTCCCCACGGGGTATCCAGCGCGTTGACCCGCACCACCATTTCGCGCTTGCCATAGCCGCCTTCGCGCAGCACGGCGCAAACCTGATCGCGGGCAACATCCTTGGCGTCGGGGGCGACGGCGTCTTCCAGATCAAGGATCAATGCGTCTGCGGCAAGTGTGCGCGCCTTTTCCATTGCCCTGGCGTTCGATCCCGGCATGTAGAGGACGCTGCGGCGGGGCCGCGCTATATTGGCCATGTGCTACCCTGTTTTCAAATATTTCTGCAATTGGACGATACAATAATAGCGCATATTTTGCGCATATACGATTTGATAATCATATCTTTGGCACAGTCATGTGCGGCGATGGCGGCGTCAGCATAAAGGGAAAAATGATGATGAAAAAAATCTGCCTTGGACTGGCCGCAGTTTGGCTGAATGCGGCCCCGGCGCTGGCAGAAGAACCCCATGCCGCCGCAGGCGCCCCGGCGCATTGGGAATATATTGGCGAGACCGGGGCCGGAAAATGGGGCGAGCTTGGGCCGGAATATGCGCTCTGCGCAGCCGGAAAAATGCAGTCGCCGATAGATTTGACGGATGGTTTCCAGGCTGAAGGCGCCCCGGTAATTCTCGATTATCAGCCTTCTGCGTTAAATATTGTCCATAACGGCCATACCATTCAGGCCAATTTTCAGCCTGGCGGCGCGATGACGGTGAGCGGCAGGCGCTATGCCCTGTTGCAGGTTCATTTTCACGCGCCCAGCGAACATGCGCTGGGCGGGGAACGCGCAGCGATGGAGGCGCATTTCGTGCACAAGAGCGATGACGGCAAGCTTGCCGTGCTGGGGTTAATGATGCGGACGGGCGCAGAAAACCCCGCGCTGGAAGCGGTCTGGCAGCATATGCCAACAGTTGCCGGCCCGGCGCAGGATATTGCGGGCGCGGTGATTGACGCCAAGGCGTTTTTTCCGGCGAGCCTGAAATATCATCGCTATATGGGATCACTGACCACACCCCCGTGCAGTGAAGGGGTAAACTGGTTTGTTCTGGATGAGCCTGTGAACGTAGGACCGGCGCAGCTGAAAAAATTTGTCGCGGCTACCGGAGAAAATGCCCGGCCGCTGCAACCTGTCAATAACCGCCTGGTGCTGAATCCGATGGGCAACGCACCGTAAAGTGGTTTTAAGGCGCATCACAGACAAGCAGTTTTGAGTCGAACACCGGTCCAAGCGCCAGTTGCCGGTTATGCCGGATTGCAATGGACACAGCGGAAATCTGTTCGCCGCCATTGAGATAGACCTCTTCCACCCGGCTGGCGGCGTTACGAACCGGCGTAACCCGGAACACCTGGGCGGGGGCTTTCACCGCCGGGTCCGATGCATGCCGCAGAAAATCCGCAAGCCTTGGATGGCTGCCAATCCAGAGGCGGTCATCGGCATCAACCGAAATATTGTCTGGAAAACTGCCGAGAGGAATTGTTTCGCGCAGCGTCAGGGCACCTGTCAGGGCGTTGCGGTCATAGGCGCGCAGCCTTTTGCCCATGGTTTCCGCCAGAAATAATTGCCGTCCATTTTGGGACAGGGCAACGCCATTGACGAAGGACAGATCTTCCACCGCCGCCAAAGCCTTTTCGCCATCAAAATAAACAAGATTGGAGTGAGCCAAAGGCAGCAGGGTCTCCAGCACTTTCATGACCGGGTTCCGGCTCATCACATCGTTGCCAAGGTAAAAGGCGCGCATCCCGGTGGCGGCCAGATCATTGGGGCTGACAAACATCGGATCACTAATGCTCTCCACATGGGTCAGCCAGCCGTCCACAATGTCGAACACTTCCACCAGCTGCTGCCCATCGGCGCGGTGGTTGATGACGAATAGCCGGCTTTTGCCGTCGCCGCTGCGGAATAG
>JBEBFX010000295.1:0-2118 GCA_040081735.1 Alphaproteobacteria bacterium
CGCCATAAACGCTGGAGATCCTTCAGCCGCTGCGCGCCATCAGGATGACAATTCCGGGTTTTTCAGCAGCCTGTTAGGGGGTTTTGTGAACTGATTAAAACGTTTTTTCCCCCCACCTCTATTTCCTCCCCTTGATGGGGTGGGGTGGAGAAATAATACGCAAGCGTATCAACTTGATCGCAAATTGCTCCAGTTGCGGGGTGACGCTGAGAGTGGGGCGATTCATCACAACGTATCCCCCCGGTAAACAAACCTGTTCACAGAGGTTGATTCCATTCGGCCGGATGCTTTTTTTTGCGCGATTTACTTGACACACACAGCGCGAGGGACGACGCTGTGTGCAAAGAAACCTGACCTGCGAGGAACCCCATGGCGCGCTTTGACACAGTGATTAAGAATGGCATGATTTTTGACGGCACCCGTATCCCGCGTTATCACGGCGATATTGGCATCAAGGATGGTGTCATTGCCGAAATTGGATTCATTGCGGAGACTGACGCCGCCAAAGTGATCGACGCCAAGGGGCTGCATGTCGCGCCGGGCTTCGTTGATCTGCATACGCACTATGATGCGCAACTGTTCTGGGATCCGTATTGTTCGCTGTCCAGCTGGCACGGCATCACCTCGGTGGTGATCGGCAATTGCGGGTTTGGTTTCGCGCCGGTGCGGCCTGAAATGCGCGAACGCGCCATGCTGACCATGACCCGGGTCGAGGCGATCCCGCTTGAATCCATGCGCCAGGGCATGCCGTGGGACTGGGTGTCGTTCCCGGAATTTATGGACAGCATCGATCGCACCCCCAAGGCCATGAACATTCTGCCCTATATGCCGATTGCCTCGATGCTGATCTGGGTGATGGGCCTCGAAGCCGCCAAGGCCGGCCGCATGCCGACCAAGGCGGAAGAGGCCGAGCTTTGCCGTCTGCTGGATGAAGCCATGGAGGCGGGCGCCTGCGGCTGGTCGGCCCAGCGCCTGCCGCCCGATGGGCCCGCGTCAGTGCAGATGGATTATGACGGCACCGCGATGGTGACGGATGTCATGCATGACGAAACCTGCCTTGCGCTGGCCGGCGTATTGGCCAAACGCAATTACGGCTTCATGCAGGTGACCCTGTTCAGCGGCAACGTGAAAGCGGACCGCGCGCATCTGGAAGAGCTGGCGCAGGTCAGCGGCCGTCCCGTGCTGTATAATGCGGTGCTTGCGGTCGATGACCGGCCCGAACTGCACCGCGCGCAGCTGAAATGGCTGGACACCTGCCGTGATCGCGGCATCCGGGTGTACGGCCAGGGGGCGACAACGGACGCGGGCTTTACTTTCACGCTGGACGAATGGAACATGTTCGACGACGTGCCCGAATGGCGCGCGGCGACCATCGGGACGCGGGATGAACGTCTTGAAAAACTGTCCGATCCGGCCTTGCGTCCGGGTCTGCGCCGCAAGGAACCGCGCGCCGCTGTCGGGCCGTTTGCCAGCATCGTCGTCACCGGCCCGAAATCCGCTGAAAACGAAAAGTGGCGCGATCATACCATCGGGCATATTGCGCAACTAACCGGCAAGCATCCGGTCGATGTGATGCTCGATATTGCGGCCTCCGAAAACCTGGAAACTGAATTTTACGTCACCACGCCTAATGGGCGTAATCAGTATCTGAAGGAAATCATCGACAGTCCCAATATTCTGCTGGGCGTATCCGATGGCGGCGCGCATACCAAATTTCTGACCGCCGGGCGGTACCCGACCGAAACCCTGATCAACGTCGTGCGGGAAGAAAAATGGATGAGCCTGGAAGACGCCCACTGGCGTCTGGCCGCCCTGCCGGCCATGCTTGCGGGTTTTGATAATCGCGGCGTCATCAAGGTCGGCGCATGCGCCGATATCGTGGTGTATGATTTTGACAGGCTGGAGGTTTGCCCAAGCGAGATCGTCCACGATCTGCCCGGCGGCGAATGGCGGCGCATCCAGCGCGCCAAAGGCTACCGCTATATTCTGGTGAATGGCGAAGTCACCATCGAGGACGATCAGCAGACAGAAACCTATTCGGGACGCCTGCTGCGCCACGGCGGCGGCGCGCCGGTAAAACAGAAACTCGCTGCGGAATAAATTGCTCTGCTATAGTAC
>JBEBFX010000143.1:0-8296 GCA_040081735.1 Alphaproteobacteria bacterium
CGGGCCTGCGCCAGGCTCAGTTCCGTCAAATCCGTCATGCGGCGTTCCTATTCGACAACTTTGGGCACGACGAAAAAGCCATGTTCGGCGAGCGGCGCGTTGTGCAGCACCGCTTCCTGGATATGGCCATCGGTGACGATGTCGGGACGCTGTTTCAGGGTGGTCTGCACGGCGCTGGTCATCGGTTCGACAGCACTTGTATCCACTTCGTTCAATTGTTCCGCCCAGCCGAGAATGACATTCAGCTCGCCCGCCATCGGGCCAAGCGCATCGTCGGCAATCGCAAGTCTGGCAAGCCGCGCAATGCGCCGCACCGTATCTGTATCAACGCTCATAGCTACCTGATTTTCCTGTATTTGCTGCTGGCCGGAACCTATCACGCCAGCCCAAAGGGCGAAAGGAGGTTTGACAGACAGGCGTCAATCCCGATACTGCCCGGATGCCACTTTTACCCGACATGAATACGCTGAAAGCCGAACTTGGCCCTGCCCGGCGGCTGCTGGGCCTGGATGTGGGTGAAAAAACCATCGGTCTGGCCCTCTCGGACCTGGGCCTGATGATCGCGACGCCGATGCAAACCATCCGCCGGGGAAAGTTTTCCGTTGATCTGGAACGGCTGGCCGCCATCATCGCCGCGCAGAATGTAGGCGGCCTGATCATCGGCCTGCCCATGAACATGGACGGCCGCGAAGGCCCCCGCGCGCAATCGGTGCGGCAATTCGCACGCAATCTGCTGAGGCGATTTACCCTTCCCATCGTGATGTGGGACGAGCGGATGTCCACCATGGCCGTCACCCGCGTTTTGATCGACGCCGACGCCAGCCGCGCACGGCGCGCCGAACTGGTCGATAAAATGGCCGCCGCCTATATTCTGCAAGGCGCGCTGGACCGCATGGCGCACAAGTGAAGATTCAGGATTCTTTAATGTCGCTGGCGCAACGGTTCGGCTTTTACGCCAGTCACATGCTGCGCAGTTTCATCGCGCATCACTGTTTGACCAGTGCGGCCTCGCTGAGCTTTACCAGTCTGCTGGCCATCGTGCCGTTTGCCGCCATTGCGCTGGGCATCCTGACGGCGTTTCCGGTATTTGATGGTGTTGGAGATATGCTGACGGTATTTGTGCTCAATAACTTTACCCCGAACGCCAATACAGCTATTCTGGAAACTTTCCGCACCCTGGTCACCAATGCGGATAATCTTACCGGGTTTGGCGTTCTGTTTTTGATCTTCACGTCGGCCATGCTGTTGTATGAGGTGGAAACAACATTCAGTGATATCTGGCAGGCGCCGGAAAAGCGCACCTTGATGTCGCGCCTGATGATTTTCTGGACGGTCATGTCGCTGGGGCCGATTTTACTCGGGCTTGGGCTTTCGGTTTCCGCACCCTGGTTTGCGAACGTCCTGACCGGCGATGGCGCGGCGGCGCAGTCCATCGGACTGCTGGCGTATCTGCTGCCGCTGGCGCTGGAGATCACTGGATTCGGGTTGCTGTATCTGGCGCTGCCGAATGTGCCGGTCGGCTTTCACCATGCGGCGATTGGGGGCGTGATAGCCGGTCTGTTATTCGAGACGCTGAAATTTGGATTTGGGATTTATATCCGGAATTTTGCGGCCTATGACGCCATCTATGGCGCGCTGTCGGCGCTGCCGGTATTTCTGATCTGGACCTATCTGTCCTGGGCGGTGATCCTGTTTGGCGGCGTAGTGACTGCGGAGTTACCCAAACTACGAGCCGCAACATGATCATTCGGGACGCAACCCAGGCCGACCTGCCGGGTATTCTCGCCATTTATAATGAGGTGATCGTCAACACGACCGCTGTCTATGCGCTGGCGCCGGTGACGCTGGAAGAGCGCACTCACTGGCTTGAGACCCGTCAGGCGCGGGGCTTCCCGGTTCTCGTCGCCGTCGAAGGTGATTCAGTACTTGGCTTTGCCTCCTATGGCGACTGGAGGGGGGCAGCGGGCTATAAATTTACGGTCGAACATTCGGTGCATATCCTGGATGTACTGCGCGGCAGGGGGATTGGACAGCAACTGATGCACCGCCTCATCCTGAAGGCGCAGGGCGCAGGCCTGCATGTGATGATCGGTGGGATTGACTCCACTAATACGGCTTCCATCAAATTTCATGAGCGGCTCGGTTTTACATCCGTGGCGCATTTTCACGAAGTCAGCTTCAAATTCAACCGCTGGCTGGATCTGGTGTTTATGCAGCGGTTTATTGAAAGAGACTGAAAACAGAACGTGCGATGGAAAGGGTAACACCCACTATTTTCGTTTTCTAAATTTTAGAGCGTATTGTTTTCACATTTTTGATCTATCACTCCTCAGTGGCCAAAACAAAACAACTTCTCTCCTTTAACCCTCGAGCAAACTGTCAACATCCGTGCGCAGCGCGTTGGCGAGGGCGCGCAGAATATCAACGGTCCCTTTGCGCTTGCGGCCTTCGATCTGGGTCAGATAGGCCCGCGCGATGCCGGCTTTTCCGGCCAGCGCCGCCGCCGTCATGCCGCGATGGGTGCGCCATGCCCGCACGGGATGGGCGCCCTCGATAATGGCGTGAACCACTTCGCCGGGCACAAGCGGCTCCTTCCCCGCCCTGACGCGGGCCAGGATAGACTTCGCATCCTGAATGTCCTGCGCATCCTCCTTCGTCGCTATGATGGCGAGCATGCGCTTATATTCTGCAAGCGGCAGCACGGCCATTTTCTTGCCATTCTCGGTGATAATCTGGGCGTTACGCATCATCGTCTTCCTCAATTGTAAATGCCGCTGCGATGGCCCACTTTCAAGACCATCAAAACAACGCCATCTTCCGTAAAAATCACCCGGTAACTGCCAACGCGCAGCCGCAGCACGTTCGCGCCTTTCAGCTTTTTAACCTGATTGGCAAGGCTTGCCGGATCGGCGGCGTACTGATCAACCTTAGCGAGGATCAGTTGCGCCGGTTTCCGGGCGATGCCAGATAGCTGCTTTAACGCGGCGCCGGTATAGATGACTTTCATCAGGGGTACGTGTAGCAATATGCTACATATCAGTCAACGAATTAACAAGGCGTGAGAACTTGACAAAAGCGCCACTTGTAGCTACATTTTTTCCATGACAACCGTATCGATCCGCGACGCAAAAAACCGCCTTACCGAACTCGCCCGGCAGGTCGAGAAGGGGGAGACCATTGTGGTTACGCGCAATGGCCGTCCGGTGTTTGACCTTGTCCCGCATCGCAAGCGTGGCGGCCTGAACCTTGCAGCCGGCCAAGCTTATCTTTTGTCGAAGGGAATCACCAATCCGGCGCCCTTTATCGCCGATGATTTCGATGCGCCATTACCCGAGGACTTCCTTCTGCATCCCTTGCCGCCGGACGCATGAGAGTACTGATCGACACCCATGTCGTATTGGACCTCATCCGGCAGACGCTTACCAGGCGGCGCCCGGAAATTGCGCGCCTGCTTTCTGATCCTGCAACTGTTGGCTTTGTCAGCGTGGCCAGCCTTTGGGAAACCGCTATCAAGACACGTCTGCGCAAACTTGACCCAGGGATGCCGCTCGATGATATCGCCGGATATCTAGAAGCGCTTGGATTGGCCATGCTGCCAATCGAAATCAGCCATGTGATAACAGCCGTTGATCCGGAACCTCTGACGCGCGATCCTTTTGACCGGCTGCTGCTGGCGCAATGTCAGATCGAGGATTTACGGCTGGTGACGCTTGACCGGGCGCTTGCTGCGCACCCGCTGGCGGCCAAAGCAAAATGACGTTTCAACATCCCGCTTAAGATGGGCGTCCAAATGCCATATATCCCATGCTGATAATTCTGGGCGCGCTGCTGCCGGTTTTTCTGATCATTACGCTGGGCTGGGTGATCCGACGCATGGGATTTCCGGACAGCACGGCGTGGCCGCCGATGGAGCGGCTGATTTATTTCATTCTGTTTCCCTGCCTGCTGGTGCAAAATCTTGCCACCGCCGATCTGGCGGGTATTGATATTGCGCCGATGGGGGCCGCACTCCTGAGCGCCATCTTCATTATGACGGGCGGGCTGAGCGTGATGCGCGCGCGGCTCGGTCTTACGGGGCCTGAATATTCCAGCCTGTTTCAGGGCGCGGTGCGCTGGAACGGATTTGTCGGCATCGCTGCGGCAAACAGCCTGTTCGGATCGGCGGGGCTGGCGCTGATGGCCATTGCCATCGCCTTTATGGTGCCGGCGGTGAATCTGCTGAGCATCTATGTTCTGACCCGCCACGCCAGCGCGGAACCGGCCAGCCTGCGCGCGGCGCTGATCGCGGTCATCCGGAATCCGCTGATCATGGCTTGTCTGTCCGGTGTCTTGCTGAATGTAAGCGGGCTTGGTCTGGCCCCGGTTCTGGACGCCACGTTGAAAGTACTGGGCGGCGCCGCGCTGCCGTTGGGTCTGCTGGCGGTGGGGGCGGCGCTTGATCTGTCGCATATGCGCCAGTTCGGTGGCACAATAATTTTGGCGGCCGGGCTGAAAATGCTGGGCATGCCTATTCTGGTGGTGATGACAACCTGGATTTTTGGGGTGGAGGGCATTACCCGCGACATCGCCATTCTGTGCGCGTCGGTGCCGGGGGCGACATCGGCCTATATACTGGCGCGGCAACTGGGCGGGGACGCCCCCATGATGGCCGGGATGATCACCGCCACAACGGTAGTAGCGCTGCTGACGATGCCACTAATTCTGGCGCTGTTTATCTAGTCGTCGTCTTCGTCGGGCAGGTCTTCTTCCAGTATCGCCATGTGGAAGTTATAGGACAGTTCACCGTCTTCCATGTCGCGGCTGACCACGGCAATGAATTCATCATTGAGAAACACTTCAACCGAATCCCTGGTCGCCGTTTTTGGATCAAGCAGGATTTTTTGATTTCCCAGCGTGTCGCGCAGATATTTCTGCACCTGCTGGATTTCATTCTTGTTCATGGCGATTACCCCCCGTGACTTTATGTGACACCGTGTTAGCAGAGGACGCCGTCAATGGCTATCCTTGATGCGTTAAATGCCGCTTGCGGGGAACGGACTTCAACTTTATATAGATCGTTTTAATGAGCAGCCCCCGCACAACGCACGCAATCCGATTCCCGCATCGACATTTGCTGGGGATCAAGGATCTGTCCGCCACGGACATTGATCAAATCCTCGATCTGGCTGATTCCTACGTCGAACTAAACCGGCAGGTCGAGAAAAAGCAGAACCTGCTGCGCGGCCGCACGCTGATCAATCTGTTTTTCGAGGCCTCAACGCGCACCCAAAGCTCGTTTGAACTGGCCGGAAAACGGCTGGGAGCCGATGTTCTCAATATGGCGGTCAGCAATTCGGCCCTGAAAAAGGGCGAAACCCTCATTGACACCGCCATGACCCTGAACGCCCTGCGCCCGGATCTGCTGGTGGTGCGGCACCCGGATTCAGGCGCCGTGGAACTGCTGGCGCAGAAGGTGGACTGCGCGGTCATAAATGCCGGGGACGGCAGTAACGAACACCCAACCCAGGCCCTGCTGGACGCGCTCACCATCCGGCGGCGGCGCGGCAGTCTGCAGGGGCTGCTGGTGGCCATATGCGGCGATATTCTGCACAGCCGGGTGGCGCGGTCAAACATCTATCTGTTGAACCGCATGGGCGCGCGCGTGCGTGTGGTGGCGCCGCCGACCCTGCTGCCAGCCCATATCGGCCGTCTTGGCGTTGAGGTCCATCACGATATGCGCGCCGGTTTGCAGGACGTGGACATCGTGATGATGTTGCGATTGCAACAGGAACGCATGCACGGCGCCTTTGTGCCCAGCCTGCGCGAATATTTCCATTTCCACGGCCTGGACTACGAAAAACTGTCCCGCGCCAAACCGGACGCCCTGATCATGCATCCCGGCCCCATGAACCGCGGCGTTGAAATCGACAGCGAGGTTGCCGACGACATTGACCGCAGCGTCATTCGCGAACAGGTCGAGATGGGGGTGGCCGTACGGCTGGCCGTGCTTGATCTGCTTAGCCGCAATCTGCCCGTTAATTCCCCTGCTGCGGGGGCAAAATGAACACCGCTGCGGCCAGCCATAAATCCGTCTCCGGAACGCATCTGACGGCCTATGTCAACGCCCGGATGGTCGATCCGGCTACCGGCTATGATGGCCCGGGCGAATTGCTCACTCAGGGCGGACTGATTGTAGACGCCGGACCCGGACTGTTTCCGGACGGGACGCCTGAGGGGTGTGAAATCATCGACTGCGCGGGACAGGTGCTGTGCCCCGGCCTGATCGATATGAAAGTGTTTGCCGGCGAACCGGGGGCCGAGCATAAAGAGACGCTGGAAAGCGCAAGTCTGGCGGCGGCGGCGGGTGGCGTCACCACGATCATCACAATGCCCAATACCGAACCGGTGATTGATGACATATCGCTGGTCGAGTTTCTGAAACGCCGGGCCCGCTTTGGCGCGCTGGTCAATGTTCATCCTATGGCCGCCGCCACCCAGGGCCTGAAGGGCCTGGGCATGTCCGAAATTGGCCTGATGCGTCAGGCCGGGGCCGTAGCGTTCACAGATGGGGTGCAGGCCGTCGCAAATGCGGTGCTGATGCGCCGCCTGCTGAGTTACGCCAGCCGCTATGACGCGCTGATCGTGCAGCACCTGGAAGAACCCACGCTGGCTGAAGGCGGCTGCATGAACGAAGGCGAAATCGCCACACGGCTGGGGCTGGCGGGCATTCCGGACGCCGCCGAGACCATCATGCTGGAACGTGATCTGCGCCTTGTGGAACTGACCGGCGCACGCTATCACGCAGAACAGCTTTCATGCGCCGCTTCGGTAGAGATCATGCGTCAGGCCAAACGCCAGGGCCTGCCGGTAAGTTGCGGCGTGTCGGCAGCCCATCTGGCGCTCAATGAAAACGATATCGGCAGCTATCGGACTTTTTTCAAACTGTCCCCGCCCCTGCGCCGGGAAGAAGACCGCGTTGCCCTGGTGGCGGGTGTTGCAGATGGCGTCATCGATGTCATTGTCAGCGGTCATAATCCCCAGGATCAGGAAAGCAAGCGCCTGCCCTTCGCCCAGGCCGCAACCGGCGGCGTGGGGCTGGAAACGCTGCTTTCTGTGGCGTTGATCTGTTTTCATGACGGGCACGTTTCATTACCTGAATTACTGGCGCGCATGACAATCAATCCGGCGCGATTACTGGGCCTGCCCGGAGGTAAACTGGCCAGAGGCCAGCCCGCCGATCTGCTCGTGTTCAATCCAGGAAAAACCTGGGTCGTGACGGGCAGCGCCCTGCGTTCCAAATCCAAGAACACACCGTTTGAGGACCGCCATCTGCAGGGCGTTGTCATGCGCACCGTGGTTTCCGGTGAAACGGTGTTTATCCGGGAAGAAATCTAGCGATGCCCAACCCGATGGATTGGGGCCTGTCTGCCCCCTATTTGCTGGCGGCGCTGTTTGGCGGCTATCTGCTGGGCAGTATTCCATTTGGTCTCATTTTGACGCGGCTGGCTGGCATGGGAGATATTCGAAATATTGGCTCCGGCAATATCGGCGCGACGAATGTCCTGCGCACCGGAAACAAATTATTGGCGCTGCTGACCCTGCTGTTGGACGGCGGCAAGGGCGCGGCGGCCGTATTGATCGCCCAAAACTTTGGCGCTGACGTAACCGTATGCGCCGCTGCCGGCGCATTTTTCGGGCATCTGTTTCCAGTCTGGTTGCGGTTCAGGGGCGGCAAGGGGGTTGCGGCATTTCTGGGTATTGCCCTGGCGTTGAACCTGATCGTGGGCTTACTGGCCTGCGCCACCTGGATTGCGGTTGCCATAATCCTGCGGATATCCTCGGCGGCGGCGCTGGTCGCAGCGGCGCTAACGCCGGTCTATTTCTGGTGGGTCGGGCAGGATCAATTGGTGCAATTATCGCTGCTACTTGCGGTTGTGATCTGGTTCAAGCATTATGACAATATTCGCCGCCTTATGGCAGGTGAAGAACCGCGCATCGGGGCCATCAGCCCGGAATAAGGGGGCCAGATGGCGACACTCTCCAGCCGCGAACGGGTAGACTGGCTGCGGCTGATCCGCACCCGCAATGTCGGCCCCGCAACTTTTGCCAGTCTGATGGCGCAATTCGGCAGCGCTGCCCGGGCCATTGAAGCCCTGCCGGAACTGGCCCGGCGACGAAGAGAGCGCTAGGCGATGTGGTTGCTTTGGTCAGCTTCGTGATGGGTCGAGACCCGGCTGCTGTTGCGTTCGATCGTCGGTAGTGCGGCTGCGGCGATCAGTGTCGCGGCACCGAGGAGCAGCAGGATGACGACATAGCC
>JBEBFX010000016.1:0-29252 GCA_040081735.1 Alphaproteobacteria bacterium
GAGCGAAGCGAAGGATCTCAGAGGCGCCATAAACGCTGGAGATCCTTCAGCCGCTGCGCGCCATCAGGATGACAATTCCGGGTTTTTCAGCAGCCTGCCAGGCGGGGGGCTATCCTGATGCGCGGGTTCGAATCGTTATCCGCACGGGATAATTAGGGAAAATCAACTGTATGCACATGCTGCTTTATATTATTGGCGGCTTCATGATGGTGCTGGGCCTTAGCTCGCTGGTCGTGCAGGACCCCGGAAAGGGGCTTGCGTTTATTCTGGTTCTGATCCTTGCGATTGTCATCGCAGCCGCCGTAGTGCGCGCCGATGACCGGGCCCCGCCGCCGCCGGGGGATGATTAGTTAACCCGTTATTCAGGACGGGCAAATAGGATCGCCTGATTATTCCGGCAGATCAGCTGCCAGGCGCTTCACGAGAATGCCGGCCATCGGCGAGGAGGGCACTTATGCATATCGGAATATTGACAGGCGGCGGTGACGTGCCAGGCCTCAACCCCTGCATCAAATCGGTGACCCGGCAGGCGCTGCGCCTGGGCTGGCGGGTAACCGGGTTTCGCAGAGGCTGGGCCGGGCCGCTGTCGTTTAATCCCGATGATCCGGAAAGCAAAGCGAACTGGCTGTTACCCCTGGACGCCAACACGGTGCGCACAATAGACCGCAGCGGGGGAACCATTCTGCATACGTCGCGCACCAATCCGGGCAAAGTCAAAGCTGCGGAAGTGCCCGGCTTTATCGACGCCGCGAAACTGCCCATCAACAAGGATGGGACGATAGATTGCACGAAGCAGGTCCTCAAGGTGCTGGAACATCTGAAGATCGACGCGCTGGTGCCCATTGGCGGCGACGACACCCTGTCCTACGCGGCGCGGCTGGGGCGTGAGGGTGTACGGGTGATGTCGGTTCCCAAAACCATGGACAATGACGTCTTCGGGACGGATTACTGCATTGGCTTTTCCACCGCCGTAAGCCGGTCGGTTGAATTCATTACCGCCTTGCGCACCCCCACCGGCAGCCATGAGCGTATTGCAGTGATTGAACTGTTTGGGCGAAATTCAGGGGAAACCGCACTGATTTCAGGGTTTCTCGCCGACGCGGACCGGGTGGCGATCCCTGAATGTGTGATCAATATTAATCGGCTGGCGGCGCAACTCGTGGCTGACAGGGCCGCAAACCCGTCCAGCTATGCCATTGTCGTTGTCTCGGAAGGCGCTGTAATCGAAGGGGGTGACGTGATCGAACGGGGCGAGGCCGACGCCTATGGCCATCGCAAGCTCGGCGGCATCGGCGAGATCATCGGAGAAGAATTGAAGCGCCGCACCGGCGTCAACATTATCAGCCAGTCTCTGGCCTATCTGATGCGCGCCGGCAGCCCGGACGCCCTCGACCGGATGGTTGCGGCCAGTTATGGCGCCATGGCGGTGCAGTTGCTGGCCGACGGCGAACAGGGCAAGATGATGGCGATACGGGACGGAAATTATACGACTGTGTCCAGCGACACCTGCATTCAGGGAGAACGCCGGGTCGATGTAGGGGCCTTATACGATACCACCGAATACCGTCCGCAAATCGCCCATGTTCGCGGCAAGCCGATGTTCCTGTATTGAATGGAACGCAGGCATCACTTCTGCTAAACCTCATTCGACTGAGACGGAAACAAATCGTGGCGGCTTATAGGCTTTTTAACAGCAGGATTTTTGAGCTGCCGCCCGGTCATAGGGTCAGGGCGGGGATTGCCGCTGTTGCGCTGCTGCTTGCCGGCTGTTCCGAACCCAGCCCCGAGATAAATACGGGCAAGGGGCAAGCTGTTATGGCCGCAAAAGACACCGGCGCTTCCACCCCGGTCATTGCCGCTGTGCATTATACCCCGTCGCTGTTTGGAAATTATCTGGCGGGTATTCACGCGCGGGTGCAAAATGACAGCACCGCCGCTGCGCGCTTCATGGACCAGGTTCTGGAAGCCGATCCAAAAAATACCGGCGTCCTGCAGATGACATTTTTACTTAAATTGCAGGATGGCGCGGTTGCACAGGCGATACCCATGGCCAGACTGCTGCTGGCGTCCCAGCCGGACAACCAGCTGGCAGGGCTGAATCTGATCAGTGACGCCTTCCGGAAACGCGATTTCGGGACGGCCAAAACCCTGATTGGGGCCCTGGACAAACAGGGGCTGGGGGAATTGCTGAAACCCCTGCTGGGCGCCTGGGCGGATGCGGGGCTTGGAAATATGGATGCCGCCCTGGCCGGTCTGGAGCCCTTGGCGGCGCACAAATCGTTCCGGCCGTTTTATGGCTTTCATCGCGCTTTGATTGCAGCGTCTGCCGGGCGGGACGCGCTGGCGGAAAAATATTTTACAGAACTGCTTGGCGATGATGGCAACCGGTCGATTCGCGCCGCGCAGGCCTTCGGGGCTTATCTGGAAACACGGGATCAATATCCCCGCGCGGCCGAGGTTTACCGCAGCTTCCTGCAGCCCGTGCTGCCGCATCCAATTCTTACGTCCGCATTGGCGCGCAACGCAGCCAAACTTCCCGCGCGGCCGCTGATTGACAATGCCGCCACAGGCGCCGCTGAAGTGCTCTACGGCCTGGCCAGCGTACTCAGCCAGGATACGGCCCCAAGCACGCTGCCTCTGATATATTTGCGTCTGGCGGTTTATATTAATCCCGCTTTCGAGGAGGCCAGTCTTCTGCTGGCTGGCGTTCTGGAAAGCCTGACACGCTTTGAAGACGCCATCGCCATCTATTCCGGACTGCCGGAAAGCTCGGCCCAGTATGAAACCGCCCGGATACAGATTGCCCTGAATGAAGACCGCGCGGGCCGCACCGATGCGGGCATCGAAAACCTGCGCCAGTATGCGGCAAAATATCCGGATCGGGCAGACCGGGCCTTGTTGTCGCTTGCCGATCTGTTGCGCACCCGTGAACGCTATGCCGAGGCGATCCCGGTCTACGATCAGATCATTTCCACGATGGGCGCCATCAAACCGCAGCACTGGCAGATGCTGTACGCGCGCGGCATCACGCTGGAGCGGGCAGGGAATTGGGCGCTCGCGGAACGCGATTTGCTGCGGGCGCTGGAACTGCAACCGGATCAGCCGAACGTGCTAAATTATCTGGCCTATTCCTGGATTGACAAAGGCCTCAACATGGAGCGGGCAAAAACCATGATCGAGAGCGCGGCACAGCAGCTCCCGGATGATGGGGCCATTATTGACAGTCTCGGCTGGAGCCAGTATCGCACCGGCGATTTCAGCACGGCCGTGGAAACACTGGAAAACGCCGTCAATCTGATGCCGCAGGATGTCGTCATCAATGATCATCTGGGCGACGCCTATTGGCAGGTAGGACGCAGGCTGGAAGCCCAGTTCCAGTGGAATCGCGCGCTGTCATTCGACCCTGCCCCGGACGTCAAGCGTGACATCGAGAAGAAGCTGCAATCCGGTCCCGATACGGTCGCCATTCCGCCCAAACCTGCGTTACCAAGTGCCCAGAAATCCTGAGGTATTTTACAAACTCGCCCCTGCCAAACTGAACCTGTATCTGCACGTTCTGGACCGCAGCAACGGCTATCACCAGATTGAAAGTCTGGCTGTCTTCACACGGTTTGGCGACCGCGTAAAAGTGTCTGCGGGCGATGCAATCAGCCTGCGGATTGCGGGGCCGTTTGCCGCCGAATGCGGCCCTCCCGGCGAAAATCTTGTGTGGCGCGCAGCCCATGCGCTCGCGGCCCATGCCACCGCCCCGGTTGGCGCGGCAATCACTTTGCATAAATATTTACCCGTCGCGGGCGGGCTTGGCGGCGGATCATCCGATGCGGCTGCCGTCATCCAATTATTGATGCAGCTTTGGCATTTGGACATTGGCGACAGCGCCCTTGCCGAATTGGCCCTGGGCCTTGGGGCGGACGTGCCTGTTTGCCTGCGCGGGACGCCAGCCCTGATGCGCGGCATCGGAGAAATATTAAGCGCGGCGCCCGCAATGCCGCCCTGCTATGTGTTGCTTGTTAATCCGGGGATTCCGGTATCAACGAAAGCCGTATTCGAAAAACTGGACGGGCGATTTGGTATGACTTCCAAGCCATTACCGGGCCAAATATCCAGCCTGAAATTACTGGCGCGCTCTTTGACACGGCAACGCAACGATCTGCAAAATCCGGCGATTGAGCTGGCGCCGCAAATCCAGACGGTTCTGGATACGCTTTCTGCACAAAAAGGCTGTCTGCTGGCTCGTATGTCTGGCAGCGGAGCAACCTGCTTTGGTCTGTTTGCTGGTTCAGGAGATATGAGCACAGCTGCCGAAGCTATCCGGCGCAGCCTGCCTGCTTACTGGCAAGTACAAACGCGCTTTGCCTGATTTGCATTTATTGCGCCAGTTCGCGAGAGCGGCGGGTCGCAGCCTCCACTGCTTCATCCAGCAGCATTTGCAGGCCCTCGGGCCTCATCAGCACGGCCAGGGCGGCGGCCGTTGTTCCGCCCGGGCTGGTAACATTTTCCCGTAGAAGGCTCGCCGGCTGATCGGATTGCGCCGCCAGCGCGGCCGCGCCCCTGACCGTTTGCCGGGCCAGAAGATTGGCAAGACCGGCATCCAGCCCGGCCTTTTCACCCGCACTGGCCAGGGCCTCGATCAGCAGAAATACATAGGCCGGCCCGCTGCCGGAAACCGCCGTCACCGGATCCATCAGGGTTTCATCCTGAATCCAGGCAACCTCTCCGACAGCGTCCATCAGCCTGTACGCCATTTCCCGTTGCGCATCAGTCACCCGCCCATTGGCGCACAGTACGGTCATGCCCAGCCCGATCGCCGCAGGGGTGTTAGGCATCGCCCGCACGATGGGCGAAGCGCTGAAATATTGTTCAAAGAACCCGATGGGTTTGCCGGCGGCGATGGACAATATCAATGCGCCGCCCTTTGCCAGAGGCGCCAGTCCGGGCAGAACATCCTGCATCGCCTGCGGCTTCACAGCCAGAACCAGTACGGAGGCATCGGTGACGTCCACGATCTGCGGATTGAGCCGAATAGCCTGCGCACCAGCGAGGGCCAGCAATTCCGTGCTGGGCGCCGGTTCGAAAATCACTATCTGCTGCGGGGATAAGCCACGGCCAAGCCAGCCGCGCAACAGTGCGTCGCCCATTTTGCCGGCGCCCACCAGCACCAGCGCGCCAGCGAGTGTCAGAGTTGCGCTATTTGACGGGATACTCACGCTTCTCCAATCGTCTCCATCATGCAGGCGTCGACGGCCGCACCGGCGGGCATGCCGCCCCATAATACATATTGCAGCGCCGGAAAGAATATCTCGCAGGCCTCCAGCGCAAGATCGATGATGTCTTCCGCCTGCCCGGCGGACAATGCCGCGCCGCGCATCGGCACGCCGTACCGGAACATCACGACGCGTTCTTCTTCCCACCAGTCAAAATGTCCAAGCCAGTTGCGCGCATTGACCAGCGCCAGCAAATGAAACACTTCGCCCTGACGGGCCTCGGGCACCTTTGCCTCAAACATTAATGTCAATTGCACCGCGTCACAGTCGGTCAGATAGTTGAACCCCAGCCGAAAATCGGTCCATTTCCCGCCGCCGATCAGGGTCAGTTCGACATCTGACTCCCGTTCATACAGCCAGTCCCTGATTGCGGAAACCTGCTCAATCATGTCGATAGGATTGGAATTTTGTTCTGTGAAGCTGAAAGTATCGAAGGCCGGACTGTTGCTGCCCATGGGAGGCTCCCTCTGTGTGACGGAAAACTCATCGAACCGGTCTAGATTTGGTAGTTCAATCAATAACTGCCACTACTGACTGTAGCTTGCTGCAAGTGCGTCGTCTAGGCGGCATTCGACTCAGGTGCGAAATGTCTGTGGAAATCTTGCCTGTGATCATATGAAGCGCAAACCGCGCCCAGGCCGAATCACCGGATTATGATACGCATAAATGGCGCTTGACAGTGCTCCGCTAAATTCTGATCATAAATTATATATACTGGATGCGCCCGGCGGATGGCGCGTATTGAAGCAAAAGGGAGAATATCATGATACCCAGAGGCGCTATATCGGCTGACAGCCATGTGTCCGAGCCGCCGCATTGTTATGTGGATTTTATCGATCCCAAATATCGTGACGACGCCCCCCGGCTCGAAACCCTGCCTGACGGGTCCGAGCATTATGTCATCAAGGATCTGAAGCGTAATATTCCGCTGGCGCTGCTGGACGGCGCCGGATATTCGATCCCCGACAGAAAAGCCCGGGTCAATACGATCAAATTTGCGGACACCCGGCTTGCGGGCTGGAACGCGAAGGCCCGGGAGGCCGATCAGATCCGTGACGGCATCGCCGCCGAAATTCTGTACGCCTCGGTTGGCATGGCGCTGTGCACCCATCCGGATGCGGAATACAAGAACGCCTGCATGCAGGCCTATAATCGCTGGCTGGAAACATTTTGCGGCGGCCTTCCCGACCGCCTGTTCGGTCTGGCGATGACAGCCGTGCTATCGGTGGACAGCGCCATTGAAGATGTCCGCCGCGCCAAGGCGATGGGCTTTGTCGGCATGATGATGCCGGGCGAGCCGGTGCACGAGGATTATGACCATCCGTCCTATGATGCGTTATGGGAATGCGCCGCCGATCTGGGCATGCCGATCTGCTTTCATATTCTGACGTCGAAAAGCGGCGGCATGTCGCGCAAGGCGAATCCGTTTCGCGGCCACGCGCTGAACAGTTTCATGACCATTATCCGCGCGGTGCAGGATGTGATTGGCATGCTGGTGCTGGGCGGCGTATTTGAACGGCATCCAAAACTGAAACTGGTCTGCGCCGAGGGTGACGCGGGCTGGATGCCGCATTACATGTACCGCATGGATCATGCCGCGAAATTCAATGTTGTTGGCGGGCTTCTGCGCGGACTGACCAAACTGCCCAGTGAATATCTGAAATCCAATGTGTGGATGACATTTCAGGATGACTGGATTGCGTTTGAGACGGCGCACCTGCTGAATGACAGACAGTTGATCTGGGCCAACGATTTTCCGCATACGGATTCAACCTGGCCAAAATCCCAGGAGTTACTGTCTGAACATGCGCGCAAACTGACCGAGGCGCAGCGTCAGGCCATCATGCGGGATAATGTAGCCAGCCTGTTCAACCTGCCCGCCGGAAACGAATCGTGGCAGATGAACAAGATGGCGGCGGAGTAATTCTTAACGTTTAAAATAATTCAGGGAGCAGAACCATGATAATTCCGCAGGGCACAATTTCCGCAGACAGTCATATTGTCGAGCCGCCCAACTGCTATGTGGATTTCATTGATCCGAAATACCGCGACACGGCCCCAAGGGTCGTGCAGCGGGAGGACGGGAGCGAAATGTATCTGGTTGAGGGCACGAAGAAGATCGCGCCCATCGCCTTTATTGACGGGGCCGGGCACACTGTGAAGGAACGCCTCCTGCGCGCCAAGGGGATGCGCTGGGGCGAAGTGCGGGCCGGCAGCTACGATGGCAAGGCGCGCGAGGCCGACCAGAACCGCGACGGCATTGCCGCTGAAATCATCTACGCCTCACTCGGCATGGTGCTGTGCACCCATCCCGACATGGACTACAAGGCCGCCTGCATGCTGGCCTATAACCGCTGGCTGCAAGGTTTTTGCGCCGATTTGCCTGGCCGCCTGTACGGCCTCGCCATGACGCCCGTACGCGACGTGGACAGCGCCATCGCAGATTTCCGGCGCGCCAAGGAAATGGGCCATATCGGCATGATGATGCCGGGAAATCCGGGTTACGAAGATTATGATCATCCGGATTATGACGCCCTGTGGCAGTGCGCCGCCGATCTTGGCCTGCCGGTGTGCTTTCATATTCTGACATCCCGCGGCGGCGGTATAAATGACAATCGCCGTGGCCATCAGATCAACGGTTTTCTCGGCATTATCCGCGCGGTGCAGGACGTGATCGGAACCATGGTTCTGGGCGGCGTGTTTGAACGTAATCCGAAACTGAAGCTGGTTTGCGCCGAAGGCGATGCGGGCTGGATGCCGCATTACCGCTACCGCATGGACCACGCAGCATTTAATTACTCACAGAACGGCATTATCCGGGGGCTGAGCAAACTGCCCAGCGAATATCTGACGTCCAATGTCTGGATGACGTTCCAGGATGACTGGGTGGCGTTCCAGTCCGTTGCAGCAGGGATGATGGATCACTCGCAACTGCTGTGGGCCAACGATTTTCCACATACGGATTCAACCTGGCCGCGCTCGCAGGCCCTGCTTGCGCGGCACACCGGCAGCCTGACCGAGGCGCAACGCCAGGACATCATGCGCAACAATGTGGCAGGCGTATTCAACCTGCCGGCGGGAAATCTTTCCTGGCAGATGAACAAAATGGCGGCAGAATAGGATTGAACTTCATTACCGGCGCACGCGCCGGTAATGAAAATCTGTCCACAAACTACTTCTTCAACGCATCGCGAATTTCGCCCAGCAGGACCTCAACCTGGTTAGGCGCCGTTGGCGCTTCCGCCTCAGCCCTTACCAGTCTGGCCTTTAGCGCGTTGACGTTCTTGACCAGCAGAAACACCACGAACGCGACGATCAGAAACTTGATGATGGCGTTGATAAACAGACCATACATGATCAGCGGGGCGCCGGCCTTTTGGGCCGCTTCCAGCGTTGCATATCCTCCCATCGAAAGATCGATATAATAATTCGAGAAATCGATGCCGCCGATAACGATGCCGATGACCGGATTAATCACGTCACTGACCAGCGACGAGACAATCGCCGTGAACGCCGCGCCAATAATAATGCCGACAGCCATGTCAACGACATTGCCCTTGGCGATAAAGGTTTTGAATTCGTCCAGCATGAACAGAGAACTCCAGATTTTGGTTTCAGGCTATCCCGGAATGACCTGGCCGCCCGCAAGCTTTTGCGCCGCCAAAATGACGGCGGAATAGTCGAACCAGACCTGACCGCCGTCACGCCTGGCGTTAAGCCCGAGAGCATCGCCATCCACCGATCGCACAATCATGTCCCGGACCAGGATTTCATCCCCGGGATCGGGAAACGATCCCTGCATCAGCGTATTTACATCATAGGTAACCCTGTAAAAATGCTGTGCAGGCTGAAGATTTTCACGCTGGAAAAAACTTTCAAGTTCGCCCAGCGTAAGGAACCTGATTGTAGATGGATCGCGCAGGCGCTCCATGGCGTTGAAGGCCGCCGCCTTTGCAGGATCATCCGAAGCATAGCCGTCGCAAACGACTATCCTGCCGCCGGGCCTGCAAACCCGCTTCATTTCCGCAAAGGCGTCGGCGGGTATCGGGAAGTGATGAAAAGCGAATCTGCACGTAACCACATCAAACGAGTTATCCTCAAATGGCAAAGAGGTTACGGCGCCAACATGCCATTCGACGTTTTGAAGCCCTTTTTTCTTTGCGAGTTGTTTGGCCCGTTCGATCATGGCCGGAGTAACGTCAATTCCCACGGCATGCACACCTGAGGCTGCAAAGCCGCAGGCCACCATCCCGGGGCCGCACGCGACATCCAGCATCCGGGCGTCAGGTTTCACGCCTGACGCTTTAATCAGCAGGCGTATCGCCTCCTCATCCTGCATGGGCGGGGATTGCGAAAAAGTCCCGGCCTGCCGGGTAAACTGGTCCCGGATGACATCGATGTTATCCTTTGTCATGCCTCATCCTATCTTGGCGCCATGCGGATCGCGCCATCGAGGCGGATGCATTCACCGTTCAGCATTTCGTTCTCGCAGATGTGCCGCGCCAGACGCGCATATTCGTTTGGATTGCCAAGCCGTGACGGAAACGGTATCGACGCGCCCAGAGCCTTGCGCACATTATCCGGCGCGCCCGCCAGCAGCGGCGTATCAAATATGCCGGGCAATATGGTAACGCACCGGATGCCCTCCTGCGCCAGATCGCGCGCGATTGGAAGGGTCATCCCGACAATGCCGCCTTTTGAGGCCGAATAGGCGGCCTGGCCGATCTGCCCGTCCACGGCGGCGACAGATGCGGTGTTGATGATGCACCCGCGTTCGCCGTCCGCCATGACCGGATCAACGCGCATCATTCCTGCCGCCGATTTGGTGATGCACCGGAAAGTGCCGACCAGATTGAGCTGGATAATCATGTCAAAGCGCGCCAGCGGGTGCTCCTTGACGTCGCCGGTCTTTTTGTCGCGGGACGCGGTTTTTACGGCAAAACCGGAGCCCGCGCAGTTCACCAGAATCCGTTCCTGCCCAATGGCTGCGCGGGATTTGGCAAAAGCGGCGTCAACACTGGCTTCGTCCATGACATTGGTATGGCAGAACAGGCCGCCAATTTCACTGGCTACTTTTTCGCCCCGTTCAGCATTCATGTCGAATATGGCGACCTTGACGCCCATTGAAGCCAGTTCGCGCGCTGTCGCCTCGCCCAGGCCCGAGGCGCCGCCGGTAATGACGGCTGAAATTTTAGTGCTGAGTTCCATGGGACGCTCCCTGCTTATGTTGGTTTCCGGTGTCCTGTTTGTAGCGCAAAGTCCCGGAGATTGGAACATTACTTGTCCGGGTTATCCCGGCCCCCTATATGGAAGCGATGGACATAGATGACACGGAAACTCACCTGCCAGCGGTCATTGCGGCCAACGAAAAGAAGGTGCGCGCGCGGTTCTGGACCAGGTTAAGGCAAAACCTGGGGCGCATTCCGTTCGCGCCGGATTTGCTGGCGGCGTATTATTGCGCCTTTGATCCGGAAACACCCGTCAGGGTTAAGGCCGTGTTAATGGCGGCGCTTGCGTATTTCGTTCTGCCTACAGACATTATACCGGATTTTATAGCCGGCCTGGGCTTTACCGACGATCTCACGGTACTGGTTACAACCATCGCTTTGGTGCGCGGCCATATGACCGGCATGCACAGGGAAAAAGCGGCTCATTATCTTGCGCATTTAAAAGACAACGCGTTTTAGGCGCTCCCCGGCCCGGAATAGGGTCAGGGCCGCCTTGCGCGGTTCACCCCTCACCCATCGTTAAGAAAGCGGAAACTAAAATCTTATCCTGTGACCCCGGTCACTGGCGGCTGCCTCAAATAAACCTAATTTCAAAACGTGGCGTTAAGATTCTTGGGCCACAATGGGGAATAAGGCGAATTAGGGGTACGGACAATGGCCACACCGGTAGATATTTCGGTAACGCGCAACAAGTCGCCAGTCACACGGCGCACCCCCCGCACGGCGGACGAAGGCGTTGTGGTTTTCATGCTGCCGTCTGACTTGCCGGTCAGTCTGTCGCCCCATGACATTGCCATAATCCGCGAGGCGTTTGCGCAGCAGCGTCAGCAGCGTCTCTGGTGCGGATTTACATTGCTTGGCGAACAGCGCGACGCCGTGACCGGCGATCCGTTTCGCGCTTCGCGCGTTGTGTTATTCACGTTCGGAACGCGTCAGCCCTATTTTAATCTTACACGCTGGCTGGATGGCACATATGTGCTAAGCGACCGGACCGGCCAGGTGCTGCGCCAGACGAATGACTTGCAGCAATTACTCTGCGTCTTCGCCTTAAATCTGCCGACTTTCCATTAGCCTGATCCGGGCGTAAATATTATTTATCGTTTGCCGCGCCGATCCAGTCCAGCTCCCGGTGCAAATGCGCAACCGGCCCCACCACCATCATTGTCGGCGGCTGCAACTGCACTTCGCGCGCCCGGCGGGCCGCCTGGTTGAGATCGGTTAAAACTACCTGCTGCTGATCCGTTGTCGCTTTGGAGACCAGCGCCACCGCTTCATCGCCGGAACGTCCCGCCAAAATCAATTGCCGTGAAATCGCGTCAATCTGGCGCAAGGCCATATAGATCACAATGACCGGCGAACCTTTGGAAATTGCCTGCCAGTCCAGACCTGACGGCACTTCCCCGTCTGAATCATGACCGGTCACAAAGGTAACGGCGGAATTGATGGTGCGAAATGTCACAGGAATCCCGGCATAGGCCAGCCCGCCAATGCCCGCAGAAATGCCCGGAACAATGCGAAAGCGGATGCCGGCGTTCACCAGGCTCAGCGCCTCCTCGCCGCCGCGCCCGAACACGAACGGATCCCCCCCCTTCAGGCGCAATACCCGTTGACCGGACCTGGCCAGTTCTATCAGTTTGCTGGAAATATCCGGCTGGCTGATCGAGGGCCGCCCGCCCCGTTTGCCAGCGTAGCTCAGGATCGCGTCCGGACGCGCGAGTTTCAGAATTTCGGCGTTGACCAGCGCGTCATAAACGATCCCGTCCGCATGGCGCAGGGCATGGCGCGCCAGCAGGGTCAACAATCCAGGATCGCCCGGCCCGGCCCCAACCAGCCAAACCGTCCCCGGCATAAATTCGGGCAGCTCGAATTCCGGGATGTCAGCCATGCATGCGTATTCCCGTTGCATCTGTTTCGATGATCCGTCCCGCAAATCCATCAATCACCCATGGATGATTATTCAGATATGCCGATTTGACAAATTGCGTGGCGGGATAGCGCGCCGCAACGAGATCAATTTCATCATATAAGCGCTTTACCAGCATTCCGGTGAACAGGAAATAGGGCAATATGACGAGCCGGCTATAGGACAGCCCGGCAATGTGTTCCAGCATGCCGGAAACAGACGGCAGCGCTATCCCGGCATAGGCTGTCTCAACACAGGAAAATTTCACCTCCGTCTGTATTAGACGTGCGACGGCTTGCATACGCGCAAGCGCTTCCGGATCAGAAGCGCCGCGGCCAACAACAAGCAGCGCGGTGTGTTCTGGCGCGCTGGAACCGCCAGCGCCGTTCACTGCATCAAATATCCTTGCGCTTGCGGCGCGGACAAAATACGGATCAACATCAAACGCCCGGCCATAACTGATTTTCAGTTCCGGAAATTGTGCGGCAAATTTTTTCAGGATGGATGGAATATCCTGCCTCGCATGACCGGCGCTGAACAAGGTTCCGGGTATAACCAGAATATTTGCGCAACCGGCCTGACGCAGTTCCTCCAGCCCATCCCGGATGGAAGGCGCGGCAAATTCAAGAAACCCAGATTCCACCCTGAACTGTGGCAACCGTACGGCAACGTCGCGCACCAGCGCCATGAATTCGCATACAGTATCGGAATCCCGGCTGCCATGGCCGCAAATCAGCACACCGGTTCTTGTCTCAGCCGTCATTCATTTTGCCCGTGCCTGATAATACAGATAGGCTTCTGATCGCAACTCATAAAGGCAGAATAATGTTTGGCAAGCATATCACACTCTTCCGGATATATGGCTTTGAGGTTAAGCTTGACGCCAGCTGGATTGTTCTGGCGTCGCTCGTGACATGGTCGCTGGCGACAGGCTATTTTCCGGCGGAGCTTCCGGACCGAAGCGGCGCCGTTTACTGGGGCGCCGGGATGCTGGGCGCCTCCGGGCTGTTTGGCTCGATCATATTCCACGAAATGTGCCATTCTCTGGTCGCGCGGGCTTATGGCCTGCCGATAAATGGCATCACTTTATTCATTTTTGGCGGGGTGGCTGAAATGGCCGGCGAGCCGCAAAGTCCTAAGGTCGAGTTTCTGATGGCGATTGCCGGACCGATTTCCAGCTATGCCCTGGCGCTGGGCTTCTTCATTCTCGCCACGCTTGCCGGATCGAACGATGGACCCGCACCCCTGAGTGCGCTGCTGTTCTATCTTGTCATGATCAACACCATGCTGGCGACGTTTAATCTTATTCCTGCATTTCCCCTGGACGGGGGCCGTGTGTTGCGCGCCGCGTTGTGGCAATGGAAAGGAAATATGCGCTGGGCAACCCGGCATGCTGCACGGATTGGCGGGGCCTTCGGGATTGGCTTTGTTTTGCTGGGCGTGATCAATGCGTTACAGGGCAGCATGATTGGCGGCCTGTGGATGGCCATTATCGGACTGTTCCTCAAACGCACCGCCGACGCATCCTATACCCAGTTGCGCACCCGTCAGGACCTTGAAGGACAGCCCGTGCATCGCTTTATGAGCCGCAATCCCGTCACCGTGACGCCGCACCTTAATCTGCGGGAACTGGTGGATGGATATGTCTATGCCTATGGCCATGACATGTATCCTGTTGTGCAAGAAAATCGTCTGCTGGGCGCCGTCGGTTTGAGTCAGATCAAACATATTCCGCAATCCCTGTGGCAAAATACGCAGGTTCGCGAAATCATGTCGCCGTGCACGCCAGACAATATGATTGATGTGAATGCCGATGCCGTATGGGCCATATCTCTCATGCAACGCAGCGGCAATAGCCGCCTGCTTGTTCTCGACCGGGGAAATCTCGTTGGCGTCATAGCGCTAAAGGATATCTTGCGGCTGCTGGCCCTGAAACTGGATCTGGAAACACCGGAGTAGACTGATGAAAATCAAGCATAAAAAAACCTGGGTCGTCATCGCAGACGGGGCCCATGCGCGCATATTTCTAAATGAAGGCCCAGGAACAGGACTTGTCCCTGCCCTTGATCATGATTTTATCGGCAACAGACTGCCCAGCCACGAAATGGGCAGCGACCGGCCCGGCGTCAGTTTCAGCAGTTCCGGTCCCGGACGCCACGCCATTGCGCCTCATACCGACCCCCATGAGCATGCCAAACATGAATTCATCCGGCTGCTGGCAAAAGCCCTACGGGAGGGGCTTAACGCCCATGCCTTCGAGCAGCTGATTCTGGTGGCCCCGCCAAAAGCCCTGGGCGATTTGCGCGCCGGCCTCGATCCCCATGCGGCCAAACTGGTCAAGGCCGAGCTGCACAAGGACTTCACCCACCTGACACCGCATCAGCTGGGCGAACATCTTGTGGATGTGATCAGGGTATAGGCCGCACAGACGGCCTGCTAATGCACCATCATCACGGCAAGCCTGGCGTTGTAGATGACATAGCGCGTGGCGCCGCCCAGAATCAGTTCGCGGATACGGCTGTGGCCATAGGCGCCCATAACCAGCAAATCGGCGCCAAGGTCTGCGGCCGTTGACAAAATGACCTGTCCAACCGGCGCGCTGCCCAGGGGCACCTGCCTGGCGCTGACATTTATGCCATGGCAGCTCAGATAGGATTGCAGGGCCTCCATGGCAAAGGTGTCCATCTCGCGGTTTTGCGCCGTAACGACGGTCACTTCGGCGGCTTCCTCCAGCAGGGGCAAAGCGCCCGACAGGGCACGCGCCGCCTCCGGGCCATTGTCCCAGGCGATCATAACCTTTTTACCGATCTGCAGATTGCTCTCCGCCGGGATCAGCAGACAGGGGCGTTGCGCTTCCATTAGGGTCGGCTCAATTTCATAGGCAAAATCGGAAATCGGGAACATCGTCATATCCGCCAGGCGTGCCGCAAGAGCGGTGCGTTCGGCCGGATCGCCCATGGTTTCCGCAAACGCCGCAGTTGGTTTGTTTTTCCCGGGCTGTACGACCGACTCTTCGACCCCTGCTTCCTGAAGCGCGCGTAAAAAAGTCTCTTTTGCGCGTCCGCACTGGCGCTTGTTCGCCTCGCTGACCGCGTTAACCAGTTCGGTTGCAAGCTGCCCGGTCAAAGCCTCGCCCGCCATGGGAAGCGCATCTGTCGGGTTGCGGTTTACGAACAGGCACTGGACATGAGCCGCGTACCGCTTGGCCGTGTTAAGGCCAACGCGCAGCACACGCTGGTCGGAATCGGCGCCTGTCAGAGGGATCAAAATCTTTCCGAGTCTCATGCGCTTTCTCCTTGTGATGAACGATATGCCGGACGGATATTATTCGCCAACGCCAACAATACCTTGATGCAGATCAATATGTCACCAAGTCATTGACCGGCGCAGAACGCTTGCTGCCGCCCGATTTATGCGGTTACACTCCCATCCAAAGGCCCCAAAGGCGCTCGGCTGACGCAGCCATGAGATATCTTCAAATCAGAACAAACCACATCTACGGGAGCAAATGAAATGTCAGAAACAACCACAGAAAAGGGTGCGCTTGCCGGCGTGAGGGTGCTTGATTTTTCCGCCTATATCGCTGGTCCCTATGCGACCCGCCTGATGGCGGATCTGGGCGCCGAAATAATCAAGCTGGAGGCCCCCGGCGGCGATTATATGCGCAGCGGCGTTCCGCGCCGCAAGGGCAAGAGCACCAATTACGCGCATGTGAATGCGGGCAAAAAAAGTATTTCGCTTGATCTGGCGAAACCCGAGGCCATTGATCTGGTTTACCGGCTGCTGGATAAATGCGATGTCGTGCTGGAAAACAACCGGCCTGGCGTCATGAAAAAATACGGGCTGGATTATGAGTCCATGCGCGCCCGCAAACCCGGCATCATCTATTGCTCGGTTTCCGGATTCGGCCAGACCGGGCCCGCCGCCGGTCTGTCGGCCTACGCCCCGATCATTCATGCGGCAAGCGGCTGGGAACTGTCGAAAATGTCGTTTGAGCCGATGCTGAAAAAACCCCAGCGCGGCAATGACGCGACGGCGGATTTCATGAGCGCAACCCACGCCATGGCGGCCATCAGCGCCGCGCTGTTCCGCCGCGAACGCACCGGAGAAGGCGAGCGCATCGACATCTCCATGCTCGATGTCATGCACAATGTAATTTCCTATGAATATCATGAATCGCAGTTTCCGTCGAAATATGGCCGCCCGGTGATCATCCCGTTAAAGGCGAAAGAAGGCTTTTTCATCGTCATGCCGATGACCAACAAAAATTACGCCGATCTGCTGACGTCGCTGGGCAAGCCGGAATGGAAAGAAAAATATCCGCTCAACACCAAGGAGCACTTTCCGGCCTGGGATGGGCTGATGGCGGCGATTGAAGACTGGGCCAAAGATTATACGGCGGCCGAGGTTGAAAAGATCATCAGCGCAGGCGGCTGTCCAGTCACCCGCTTCCTGACCATGGAGGAGAGCATGAACCTGCCCCAGGTCGCGGCGCGGGGATCTCAGGTCACCCCCGATGACGGCGCCGGGCCGTTCAAGATGCCCAACACGCCGCTGCGCACCCTTCACGGGGACAGCCGGGCGCGCCCATTGATTTCCGAGTATGGCCAGCATAATCAGGAAATTTTCGGCGGATTAATCGGGTTGTCCGATGCAGAGATCAGCCGACTGCGCGAGGCCAGGGTGATTCAGGGCAAGTAATCTGGGACGCAATAGGCAACCTGAAGAGACCAAAAAGACGTCATTGACGCATAATTTGCTTGCGGATTAGGCGTCAATGACGTATATTGAAATCGAATGTGGACAAAACCTGTAACGGTTGTCGAAACGGTTACTTTTTTGCGGCAGGCGGACAAGATATGGCCGGAGGACGAGCGGCTGGCTCTGGTTGATTTTATCGCGCGTAATCCGGAGAGCGGCGATTTAATTCCTGACACGGGCGGTGTCCGCAAGATGCGTTGGGGAAGACAGGGCAGCGGAAAGCGCGGGGGCGCGCGGGTGGTCTATTTTTACCATCATATAGAGGCGCCGGTTTATCTACTGCTGGCCTATGCCAAAGCACAGCGTGAGGATATGAACACGGATGAGAAACGCATGGTCAGTGACATTGCGGCTATTCTGAAGCGGCAACACCCGCCGCAAATGAGGACAGGATGACTTCTTCTTTTGGCCAGGATTTAATCAAGAGCCTCACCGAGGCTGTTGCCCATGGCCAGGGCAAGCCAGGTGTGGGGCAGGCGCATACCATAGACGTGCTGGATGTTCGCGCAATCCGGGAGCAGCTTCACATGTCGCAGCAGGAATTTTCGCGCGCCTACCGGATTCCATTACCTACTTTGAAGGGCTGGGAACAGGGACGCCGGCAGCCGGATGGAACTGCCAGCGCCTATCTCAATGTGATTGCGCGCCTGCCCGAAGAGACCCGCGCCGCGCTTGCTTCATGATTGTCAATTTACCGGCTGCTCACACCAGTCTAATGTACACCTCGCCCTCCTGCACCGTGACCGGGTAGCTTTTCAGTGGACAGGTCGCGGGGCGCGACACCACCTCGCCCGTTCGAATATCAAACACGCCGAAATGCCAGCCGCATTCGATGTGAAAGCCGTTCAGATCGCCCTCATCGCAGAGTGACGCCGCGCCATGGGTGCAGGCGTCATCCGTGACGTAGAATTCGCCCTCGACAAAATAGACGGCGAAGGCTGGATAACCGGCAATCTTCACCTGAAACGGCGCGCCTTCAGACACGGCCTCAACGGCGCACAGGCGCAGCAAATCTGATTGCGGCATGAAACCCAGTTATCCGGCAATGCCCAGAAAACGCAGCGCATTCGCCCCCAGCATGCCGGGAAGCTCCGCCTCGCTGACGCCGCATTCGCGTAAAAAACCGGCGGGATTTTGCTGGCGGATCGGGAACGGATCATCGGTGCCAACCATCAGCCGGTCTGGCCCGAACAGTTCCCGGATGGCGCGCAGCAGAGCCGGTTCGTACACCAGGGTGTCGTAATAAAACCGGCGCGCGGTTTCCAGGGGCGCTTCGGGCATGGCGGCGGCCATCTGCGGCGCGCTTTTCCAGACCTTTTGCAGGCGGTTGACCACCGTCATCGCGGACCCGCCGCCATGGCTGAAGCCCAGACGCAAGTCTGGATGCGCGTGCATCACCTGCCCGTTGATCAGTGACGCCGCCGCGATGGCGCTGTCGATGGGATAACCGAGAATACCGCCCATCAGCGGATTGGGGCCCCAGCGGTCTTCGCCCACCGGCTGCAAGCCATGCACAAACAGCGCCATGCCCAATTCCTGCGCGGCGGCGAAAAACACCCTGAAGCGCGGATCGCCCAGATCCTTACCCATCACATGGGTCCCGATCTGCACCCCGTGCAGGCCGTAATCGCGCTTCAACACCACCAGCTCCTGCGCCGCCCGGTCCGGGTCCTGCAACGGCACCATGCCCAGGCCATAAAAATGCGCGGGCGCCTGATCGATCATCGTGCGCAGGGTCTGCGCCAGATGCCGGCCCATCACCACGGTTTCCTCGACATCAAACCAGTAGGACAACAGTTCCGGCATCGGCGACAGAACCTGAATATCCACGCCATCCTCGGCCATGCAACTCAGCCGCCGGTCCACATTCCAGCACCTGTCATCGACCGGGCGGAACGGCGTATCCCCCATCATCACCATGGCTTTGGCTGGGTCTTTTGCGTCGCATTGCATGGAGGGCCAGCGCTTGTTCCTGCCCCCCGACGGGTCAACCGGAAAATTCTGCGGCACGATATGGGCATGGATGTCGATGGTTTTCATGAAACTAATCCCTCGTCAGAGCATCGTGCTGCCGCCATTGACGCTGACCACCTGGCCGGTGACAAACGAGGCTTCCGCCGATGCAAAATAGCTTACCGCAGACGCGATTTCACGCATATCGCCCGCCCGGCCCATGGGGATCACCCCCAGAAATTTTTCCACCAGCGGGATATTCTTGCCGATCATGGCTTCAAGCTGCGGCGTCGCAACGGCGCACGGGGCCACCGTATTGACGGTAATCCCGTCGCCCGCAAATTCCCGCGCCAGTCCGGTGGTCAATCCATGCACGCCGCCCTTGGCCGCATTATAGGCGGCATGGTCCCATAATCCGTTACGCACGCTGTCCGCCCCAATGCTGACGATACGGCCATAATGCGCCGCCTTCATGTGCGGCAGCACAGCGCGGCAGCACCAGATTGCCGTCCACAGATTACGGTCGATGGTCAGGCGCAGGGTTTCCGGCGTATGCGACAGGAACGGCCGGATCACGCCGCCGCCCGCATTGTTGACCAGAATATCGATCTTGCCCCAGCGCTTCATGGTGGCTGTCACCATGGCGTTGACCACATCTTCCTGGGACAGATCGCCCACATGGCTGATGATCTCGATCTTGCCGGCGCCAGCTACGCTCTCGACGGCCTGGGCAAGCACCTCGCCATTGGAATCCGCCAGCATCAGATTGGCCCCATCCGCCGCCAGCCGTTCCGCAATCGTGCGGCCGATACCCTGTGCCGCGCCAGTAACGATGGCGACGCGGCCCGCATGTGCTCCATTCATGATTTTCTTCCTATCCGGTTGTTTCGATCACGCCCTTGGCGCCAAAGCGCGGGCTGGGCACGCCGCCCCAGTAATCCAGTGTTTCCAGGCTTGGTTCCAGCATGCGCGGCGGGCGCGGATTGACCTCGGGAAATTCCTCCATGCCAAAGCTGAATTCAATGGTCATTTCATCGGGATCAAGGAAATACAGGAAAATGCTGTCCGACGGCGGATGGCGGCCCGGCCCGAAGACAATGGGCACCTGCATCTTCTGGGCGCGGATATTGCCCCTGCCCACATCGTCAATGTCCGTGACCATGAAGTTCACATGATTAAGGCGGTTCTCCGTACCCTGACCAACGGCCAGGCTGTGATGAAACGGATTGGGAAAACAGCGCATGAAGGCAAACGCCCCCGGAATGAAATCAGACACCCGGAAATTCAGCGCCTCGGTGAAAAACTGGCGGGATTTGACAAAATCCGCCACCGTGATCACCACATGGCCCAGCCGCGCGATCTTGGTCACCTTTTGCGAATATTTCGGGATGAACTGGCTGATCTCGGCGTAATATTCAAATGTCACGCCGGAGTTCGGTTCCGTCATGCGGAACGTGCGCCCCTGTTTCAGCCCCTGCTGTTCGCCCGGCGCAATCCATGCGGGCGTAAGGCCGATCCCGTCAAAATGCCTGAAGGCGTTATCCAGCTCAAAGTCCGATTCCATCTGCCAGCCCACCCGTTTCAGGCCGCCCGCTGTCCCCGGATAAAGGATAATGTTGTGATGATCACTGCTGCACCGGAAAAATTTGCAGCCATCCGGCCCGTCACCCGCCGCGTCAAGGCCCACCATGTCGCGGTAGAATGCCGCAGATTTTTCCATGTCCGTGACATTCAGCGCAACGTAGCCCAGTTTTTTGTATCTGAAATCCATGCCCATGGTTATTTTCCCTACAGGATAATGCTGATCTTGCCCACCGAACGAATGGAATCGAGATCCAGTATCACGCGTTTTTCCCGGATTTTGGCGCCATCCGCCCCGGCCACGATTTTGTACTCATTATGGCCGATATACGCATTTGTGACATCGTTTTTGGTGCGATAGACAACGAAATTACAGGTCACAGCATAGACATTTCCCTCAACGCTTCGTATGCGGACATTATGCACCGTATGCCGGGTTTTGGAGCGGGGCCATTCCGCATGAGCGGTTTTTTTATTCAGGCGGATGACGCGCTCGCCCAGGCGAAAGCGGTCATCGGCGATATAAAACAGCGAATCCGCAGGTGTTGAGGCGTCGGTGCAATCGGTGGATGGCACCAGATAATGGGCGTCATCGGTAAACAGCGCCAGCCATTCTTTCAACCGCCAGTCATCCAGAAGTCCCGCTTCCATATACAGGAAATCTTCAAAATCATGACGGTTCATCGCCACAGCGCCGATGTCCTTTTGCATGGTCTGGCTCATTGGGCCGCCTCCTGCGCTGTCATCAGGCTGTTCCATTTCCGCCAGAAGGTGCGCATCTGTAATTCATCATTGATGCTTGGATTTTCGCGGGTCATGCCCTTGGAAATATCATTCCACGCAACGCCGCGCAGATTTTTATAGCCGCGCTGACACATTTCCAGCGCCTCTACGTCATCAGGCGTCGCAAAGCCGCCAGGACCAAGAAATTCCAGAAAATTGAACAGGCGGCGTTCGCGCAGGTCCGCGGTTTCTTCCTGCGGCGCCAGCGCCCAGGCGTTGACATGCATGCGGTCCGGCGCAAGCGGATAAAATGTGCGCAGGGTGATAGCCATGATGTCGTTCAGCACCAGGTTCGGAAAGATCAGAATATTACGGTTCATCAGCCCGATGCGTCTGGCGCGTTCTTCACCATATTTTTGCGTCAGCCGGGCCATGATCGCGGCGACGTCTATTTTACCCTGTTCGCCCCACGCCGGCACATGCCGGGCGACGGGCCGTCCCCAGGGCGCCGCATATTCGATGGCGGCATGACCGCCCGCAATCTGGCGCGCGCCGCCGGAAAGACCTGAATTGCTCAGGCTGCCTGCGGTATTGGTGAGATAATCCATATAGGTCGCATGGGTAGTGGCCGCGTGATAGCCGTCAATGCTGTTCTCGCACAGCAGCTTCCAGTTGGCGTCGATGGCGTAGGACTGGGTGCCGCCGACAATTTCCATGCTAGTTTCGGCCTGGTCCATTACCAGATCAATATATTCCTTCACGCCGCCCAGATAGGTATCCAGCGATACCGCATTGCGGTCAAAGTTGATGAAATACAGGCCGCGATAGCTTTCCAGCCGTTCAACGCGGGCCAGATTGGCCGCGCCATCGTGATTGAACGTGTCGCAATAGGCTTCCTTGCCCGGCTGGTCGATCAGCGCGCCCTCGTTGGAAAACACCCAGCCGTGATAGAAACACTGAAAGACTTTGGAATTGCCTTTGGCCTCACGGCACACAAATGCGCCGCGATGGGTGCAGGTATTATAGAACGCATTGACCACGCCGTTCTTGTCCCGGTTGAATATCAGATTACGCCCTGAAATGGCGCGGCTGACAAAATCGCCCGGTTTTGCAACCTCGGACTCATGGCCGAAATACAGCCAGCAGCGATCGAAAATCAGTTTCTGCTCCTGCAGGAATACTTCCTGTTCGACAAAAGCCTTGCGCGCCACCTTGAACTGGCCTGCGTTGCCGTCATCGATCACATAAAGACTGCGGCTGTTGCCCGACTGTTTTTCGATCATCCTGACGCTCCCATAATTATCCGGCGGCTGCTTCAATTGGAAGAAAGGTTTCCGCAGACTGAACTGCCTGTTTTCCTGGTAGTTTATACCGTATCCCTAATATGTTATAGTGTAGATGATCAGTGGCGCAAATATACGGCGGGAGAGAAGAGCATGGTTGGCAGGGATGAACTCGTTTCCAGTCTGTCGGGCCCCACGGGCTGGACCCGGGAAGAAGTTCTGGGACTGGTCGACGAGGAACGCGGCACCCTGGACCCGCGCATATATACCGATGAACAGCTCTATCAGCTTGAACTGGAACGCATTTTCGGCCGCGCATGGATTTTCGTCGCGCACGAGGCGCAAATTCCCAAACCCGGCGATTTTTTCGCCACCTATATCGGTGAAGATCCTGTGCTGGTGGTGCGTCAGAAAGACACCTCTATCCGCGTGTTCCTGAATCAGTGCCGCCATCGCGGCATGAAATTGTGCCGCGCCGATGCCGGTAATGCGCGCAGTTTTACCTGCTCCTACCATGGCTGGGCGTATAATACCGCAGGCGATCTGGTCAGCGTGCCGCGCGAATCCGACGCCTATTTCAACGAAATCGACAAATCAAAATGGGGACCGGTGCAGACCGCCAGGGTTGAGGCCTATAAGGGGCTGGTATTCGCCACCTGGGACCAGAATGCCCCAAGCCTTGACGCCTATCTTGGTGAAGCCAAGTTCTACATGGATGCGTTTCTGGATCGCATGGAGGGTGGCACCGAGGTGATCGGCGGCGTCACCAAATGGGTGATCGGGTGCAACTGGAAATTCGCCGCCGAGCAATTCTGCAGCGACATGTATCACGCCCAGATCAGCCATATCTCGCCCACCATCGCCGCCCTGCCCGAGGGAACGCCGGCGGAGTTTGCCAAATGGCCCGATTCAGGCATTCAGTTTCGCGCCACCACGGGCGGGCACGGAACAGGCTTCTTTACCGGGCCAAAGAAATTCATCCCCGTCGAACAGCGCGAGGACCGGCTGCTGATGGGCCTGATCGGGAAAAAGGCCGGCACGTTCTATGCACGGGAATCCCGTGAGTCCGCGCGCGAACGGCTGGGGGATGCGCGCGCCGATGGTATCAACGCCGCGCATATGACGGTCTTTCCGTCACTTTCCTTCCTTCCCGGCGTGCAGACCCTTCGGGCCTGGCATCCGCGCGGCCCCAATGAAATCGAAGTATGGGCGCTGACCATTGTGGATAAAAACGCCCCCCCGGAAGTAAAAGAGGACTATCGCACCGGCGTCATTCGCACGTTCAGCGTTGGCGGCATTCTGGAGCAGGACGATGGCGAAAACTGGGTCATGATTCAGAGAGGCCTGCGCGGCTTTAAATCGCGTCAGTCGCACTTCAATTCCAATATGGGCAAGGGCCATACCACCGCCAATGATCCTACCTGGCCGGGCGTCACCGGCAATGTCTATGGCGAGGAGGCGGCGCGCGGATTTTACGCCCATTGGGGCAAAATGATCGCCACCGATGACTGGGCGTCGCTCTATCCCGCTGAAGCCGTCAAAACCAAAGCGGCGGAGTAGGCATTATGTCCAGCCAGACCGGCAAGCCCGCCCCCGCCCTGCCCGCCATTACCCTGCAACTGCAATGGGAACTGGAACAGTTTCTGTATGCCGAGGCGGCCCTGCTGGACCAGCGGCGTTTTCGGGAATGGTATGCGCATCTGGCGGATGCGTTGCGTTATCGCATGCCGCTGACGTTCAACCGGCTGGCGCGCGAACGCGACCATGAATATTCCCGCGATGATGAATCATTTCTGTTCGATGAAACCAAGGCCTCCATCCACACCCGCCTGAAACGGCTGGAAACCGGCATGGCCTGGGCCGAAGAACCGCCGTCCCGCACGCGGCATATGATCACCAATGTGCGCATCGAGGCCACCGCCGCGCCGGATAATTTTATTGTGCATTCATATTTTTATCTGTACCGCACCCGGCTCGAACGCCAGGTCGATCATCTGGTGGGCGCACGCACCGATCTGATCCGCCGCGCGTCAACGCCGCTGGGCTGGGAAATCGTCACACGCGATATCATACTTGATCAGTCCACGGTGTTATCCAACAATCTGAGCATGTTTTTCTAGGGCCTGACTGCCGGAGAACAGGAGTTACGATGCGCAAGAAAAGTAAATATACGGCGAGCATCTGGCGTGAAGGCAAGTGGTATGTCGCCCAGTGCCTGGAAGTGGATGTCGCAAGCCAGGGAACCAGCGAATCGGCGGCACTGAAGAACCTGGCCGACGCTCTCGCGCTGCACTTCAGCCCGCCCGTCGCCTCACTTTCGCCAATCCTGCGGCCCGTTGAAGTAAAGGTGAATGCCGCTTAAAAACCTGCTGTTTCGTGAAGTGCGGCGGTGATTGCTGGCGGCGGGCTGGATAGAGGCAGGAACGACAGGTAGTCATGTTAAATTCTCCATGCGCAGCGCGGCGGGTGTGCGCACAACGATTGTCCCAAAACATCGTGAGATTGCGACAGGGACTTTGCGCAGCATTCTACGTCAGGCGGGGATTAGTCCGGAGGAGTTTGACCGGCTTTGAAGGGACCCTTTGCGTCATCTACGGTGGAGGCGCGCTCTCATCTGAGGCGGGTTGCGGCTCAGGTTCAGCGCGGGACGCTTCGGCCTGAGCAGCCTCTGCCTGTGCTTGGGCAGCCTCCGCCTGTGCGGCTTCCGCGCGCGACGCTTCGGCCTGAGCCGCCTCGGCTTGTGCTTGGGCAGCCTCCGCCTGCGCGGCCTCGGCACGTGAAGCTTCCGCTTGTGCGGCTTCCAGCTGTGCCGCTTCAGCGCGCGCCGCTTCGGCTTGAGCCGCTTCGGCCTGTGCTTGAGCAGCCTCTGCTTGTGCGGCTTCGGCCCGGGCGGCTTCAACTTGCGCGGCTTCAGCGCGTGACGCTTCGGCTTGAGCCGCTTCCGCCCGTACGGCCTCGGCGCGGGCGGCTTCCGCCTGTGCTGTATCGGCCGGGGCTGGTTCGGCCTGAGTGGGCGCTGACTGCGCCGGTCCGGCGCGTCCTGGTTCAGCCCGTGCCGCTTCGGTGCGCGCTGATTCCGCCCTGGCTGTTTCGCCTCGGCCAGGCGCAACGGGCCGTGGTTCTACGCGCTCTGGTTCAACGGGCCGTGGCTGGCCCGGCGCAGGCGCAGGTGCAGTCTGTACTGGTTCGGCTCTTCCTGTCTGGTCACGCACTGGCTCAGCGGGTTGCCGATCCGGGCGCCTTGGTTCTGCCCTGTTATCGCGGTCATGGCGTTCCTGAGACCGGTTCCGTTGGTCTTCGTAAGTCCTCACATGACGGTTTTCTTCCCAGTGGCGCGCCCGTTTTCTGGCAATGTAATTATATCGGATTTGATCCTGAACCGCCTGCTCGTACCGCAGCCGCTCGTAAGCCTGCGAGGCGTCCCATGCCTGCTGTGCCTCAAACAGGTTTCTGCGCTCTGAGCGCGCCTCCGCCTGCGCGCCTTCGTACATCAGTCTGAGGCTGGTCTGGGCAACAGCATTGCCCTGATCGGCGGCGATCTGAAACCACTGCACCGCCCTGGCGTAATCCTGCGGCACGCCCTTGCCTTCAAGGTGCATGAACCCAAGGCTGGCCTGGGCGTCGGCATTGCCCTGATCGGCGGACCTTTGGAACCAGTGCAAGGCCTTAAGATAATCCTGCGGAACGCCTCTGCCCTCAAGAAACAGGGCGCCGAGACTGTGCTGGGCCACCGCGTCCCCCTGATCAGCCGCCATCTGGAACCACCGCACCGCCTGAAAATAATTCTGCGGAACGCCTTTGCCTTCTTCATACAGGAACCCAAGGCTGGTCCGGGCGTAGGCATTGCCCTGATCGGCGGCCATCTGGTACCAGTGCAGCGCCTGGGCGTAATCCTGCGCAACACCCAGGCCTTCTTCGAACAGGAAACCGAGTTTGGCCTGGGCGTCCGCATTTCCCTGCGCCGCCAGCGGACGCAAATTTCGGAACTCATTGGCGTCGTCTTGCGCCTGCCTGTCGTCAAACGGACCGGCGAACACAGGCATTGAAAGGCTTATGCCCAGAATTATCGCCACCGCACCGGCCCTGATCAGATCGCGCATCATCCATCCTTCCCGTTATTGACATAGGAGATAATCAGTCCTGTCAGCACGTTCAACCGGGCTTCGAAGGCGTTTTTTGACGCGCCGCGCCGGTGTACGGCAGGCAATGAGGCTGCTATAGTCTCTTTAAATAAATTTAGAGGCGGGAAACAGCAATGGCGTTTGTAAAAGTATGCGCAGCGGGCGATGTGCCGCTGGATATGGGGCTGCGCATTGAGATGGGGCCGGAACCGATTGCAGTCTTCAATCTGGACGGGGAATTTTTCGCCATCGGCGACACCTGCACCCACAGCGACTGGTCGCTGGCCGAAGGCTATATTGAAGACGGCGAGGTCGAATGCACCCTGCACATGGCGAAATTCTGCATCCGCACCGGCAAGGTGAAGGCGTCGCCCGCCACCGAAGCGGTGAAATATTATCCGGTCCGGCGTGAAGGCGATGATGTGCTGATCGATCTTGAGGGCGGCGCTTACGCGTAAGCGAAACACCCGGACGCACGCGCCTCGCTAACGCACCAGCGCAGCGGGGGTAGGTTGAATGGCTGAAAGTATCAAGATGCATGGCGCCGGGGAGAAATCTGGATTAAAGTGCCCCAACAGCGCCTGAAAAACCAATACAGGCCAGCGGCGATATCAGGGAGACGAATATGGTGCAGCAAACGGACGTCAGGGTCGGAAGCTTCGGATATATTGGCATCGGCGTCAGCGACATTCCTGCGTGGAAAGATTTTGCCGCCAATGTGCTGGGCCTGATGGTGGCCGGCGAAGGCAGCGACGGGGCGACCCTGCTGCGCATGGATGAAATGAGCCGCCGTTTCATGCTGCACCCGACGGGTGAAGATGATGTCATTTTTTATGGCTATGAAGTCGCCGGCAGGGCGCATCTGGACGCCCTCGAAGCCAGGCTGAATACGGGCGGCGTTGAAACCAGCCGCGCGACCGATGATGAAAAGGCGGCCCGCGCCGTGGTTGACATGATCCATTGCAAGGATCCGTCCGGCATGCGCATAGAGCTTTTTTATGGGCCAAAGGTGGAGTTTGAAAAGCCGTTCCATTCCGCCCGTTCCATTTCCGGATTCGTCAGCGGCGAGCAGGGCCTCGGCCACACGGTTTTATGCGTGCCCGATATCAAAGCGGCGCGGCATTTTTATGAGGATCAGCTTGGCTTTCTGATCAGCGATTTTATCAATATGAAGCTGTCGCCCAAGCATAGCGTTGATCTGGTGTTCATGCACTGCAATCCGCGCCACCATACGCTCGCCCTCGCGCCGGTCAATGCCCCAAAGCGGCTGTTTCATTTCATGCTTCAGCTCAACAGCCTTGATGATATCGGCTCGACCTATGACCTGGTCAAGGCGCGCGGCATCAAGCTGAGCATGGATCTTGGCAAACACACCAACGACCATATGGTGTCATTTTACATGAAATCGCCATCGGGTTTTGACGTCGAATATGGCTGGGGCGCGCGCGTGATTGATGACGCGACCTGGCATGTCACGCAACATACCGCAGGCAGCATCTGGGGCCATAAGCGCGCCGGGTAAAGCCAGACAACATTCATCAGCAGGGAGAAGAAAATGCCATACACAGAAGCGGACACCAGCAAGTACGTGCAGGCGGGCAAGGTGCGGATGCACTACAACGAAGCAGGTTCCGGCGAGGCGCTGGTGCTGATCCATGGCGGCGGGCCGGGCGCCACCGGCTGGTCCAATTACCGCCGCAACGTGGAAGAACTGTCCAAACATTTCCGCTGCCTGATCATCGATCTTCCGGGGTTCGGCAAGACCGACAAGACGCGTCCGGACACGGGGCTGTTCGCCTTTTACGCCGAATGCGTCAAAAACATGCTGGATGAATTGAAGATCGACAAGGCGCACTTCATCGGCAATTCGCTGGGCGGCGGCACCACTTTGAAATTCGCGCTGGATTACCCCGACCGCGCCGGGCGTCTGGTGCTGATGGGGCCGGGCGGGTCCGTTCCGTTGCTGACGCCGTGGCCATCCGAAGGCATCAAGCATCTGTTCAACTTTTATGAGGGCGAAGGCCCGACCATGCAGAAGCTGAAAAACTTCATCGAAATCATGGTGGTCGATAAATCCGAGCTGACCGAGGAGCTGTATCAGGAACGCTTCAAGGCGGCGACCGACCCGGAGACGGTCAAGAACCCGCCGCTGCGCATGCGCAAGGGCATGCCGCTTGAGGAATTGTGGAAGGAAGACATCGGCGCGCTGAGAAACGACGTGCTGCTGATCTGGGGCCGCGAAGACCGCGTCATCCCACTGGATATGTCGCTGTTCCTGCTGAACAGAATCCGCAAGGCGCAATTGCATGTGTTCCCCAATTGCGGCCATTGGGCGCAATGGGAAAAGGCCCCCGAATTCAACCGGATCGTCTCCGGCTTCCTCAAGGGCTGAGATGTCAGCGATCGAAGACACCGCCGTACGGCTGCGCGCGGCC
>JBEBFX010000144.1:0-8256 GCA_040081735.1 Alphaproteobacteria bacterium
TTCTGGCCTTTGCAGGAGCTGTTCGCACTCTTGCATTCGCTCTGGCCCTTGCACGCGTTACCGCCATTGCAAGCGACTTTCGCCTCGGTCCCGCCCTGCAGCACCTTGGCGCAAAAACTGCCGCCGGGCGCCAGCACTTCACACGCGAATTCATAGGCCAGATCGCACAACGCAATGATGCGCGCATGATCTGTCATGCGGTGCCCGGTGGCGGGCGACGCCATATCCGAAAGCACAATATCCACACCGCCGCCCACGGCCGCACGGATCAGATCGGGCGCCTCCGGCGACAAAAAATCGATGTGCATGAACTGCGCCCCGGCAATTGCGTCCATCTCGTTGATGTCCACCGCCAGCACCTTGCCAGCGCCGCGCGCCACGCATACCTGGGTCCAGCCGCCGGGAGTTGCCCCCAGGTCCAGCACGCGCGCGCCCCTGCGCAGCAGGTGATGCTGATCATCGATCTCCAGCAGTTTGTAGGCGGCGCGGGAGCGATAGCCTTCACGCTTCGCCGCCGCCACATAGGGATCGTTTAGCTGACGTTGCAGCCAGCGGGTTGAACTCGTGCTGCGTTTGCGCGCGGTTTTTACCCGGACGGTAAGATCACGTCCTGCGCCGCCGTTTTTATCGCTCATAATGGGGCCGGGCGCGCGCTGCCCTGCCGCTCTGCTATGGCGGGGCGGTCATCCTGGCGCATCAGCATGGTCAGAATTCCTTCGCGAAGGCCGCGATCCGCGACCCGCAGGACTTTGGCCGGCCACAGATCGGTAATCGCTTCCAGTATCGCGCACCCGGCCACCACCAGATCCGCGCGATCCTGCCCGATGCAGGGAACCGCTACCCGCTCCGGATAATCCATCTCTGAAAGCTGTCTTGCCACAGCGCGCATTTCCGGAACGGACACCCAGACGCCATCGACCAGGTTCCGGTCATAACGGCGCAATCCCATATGCACGCCGGCCAGGGTGGTGACGGTTCCGGACATGCCAAGCAACTGGACTTCCTGCGCATCGATATGACGGCGCAGATTATGTTCCCGTTCGAAGCCCTGAAGTTGTTCGCGCACCTCTGCGACCATGGCCTCATAAGACTGGCGGGAAATTTCCAGGCCGCCATGTTTTTCCGATAGGCTGACGACCCCCTGGGCCATGCTGGTCCAGGCCAGAATATTCGGGTTGCGCCGGTTCGACTGATCCAGCCATATCAGTTCCGTGCTGCCGCCGCCCACATCGAACACCAGCGCATAGCGGCTGGTGTGGTCCAGCAGCGGCAGACATCCGGCAACCGCCAGGCGCGCTTCTTCTGCAGGGGAAATAATGCTCAGCTCAATGCCGGTTTCAGCCAGAACAGTGGCCGCAAACGCCGCCCCGTTCGCCGCCTGGCGGCAGGCGGCGGTCGCCACATTATGGGCGCGCGAGACGCCGCGCCGCTGCATCTTTTTGGCGCAGATTTTCAGGGCTGAAATAGCGCGATCCATGGCCGCTTCGGATAATTCGCCCGACTGGCCCAGCCCTTCGCCCAGCCGGACAATGCGCGAAAACGCATCAACCACGCGAAACCCGCGCCGTGTGGGTTTGGCGATCAGCAAGCGGCAATTATTGGTGCCCAGATCAAGCGCGCTATAGGTATGCGGCCAACGCCCAAGGGCGCGGGCAGCATTTTTCCTGAAGCGCTGACCTGGACCCGTGGTTTCTGTCAACACGCGATCCGTCACCGGACCTAACGCGGGCAATACGCCCACCGCGCCCGTCCGGCGCTCCGATTTCATTTAAAGTTAACCTGACTGTAGCACTTTGGCGGGACATTGTACAAAGTGATAGTTGACAATCTGTGTCCGCTGTCACTAAAGAAAGGCTCCATCCCGGTGCTGGAATCCTGTTGGGGGATAGTTTAGCGGTAGAACTCTCGGCTCTGACCCGTGCAACCTTGGTTCGAATCCAAGTCCCCCAGCCACCCTCCGCGTTTACGCGCTTCGGGTGGCTTACGCCAGTAAGACGCACGAAAGCGTTAGCCCGAAGCTCCCGCAGGGAGCGAAGGGGGACTTTTGAATGGCCGTAAACACCCGATTTCGAGAAAGGCATTGTCTGGATCAAGTGGGTCGGCTCTCACAAGTCCTATGACCGGATTGATGTAACAAAGGTGGAATATGGCGATTGAACTGAAACCCATCCGCACAGAGGCGGATTACACGCGGGCGTTGGCCAGTCTCAAGAAGTTATGGGACGCCGCAAGCGGCACGATGGCTGGAGATCGCCTCGACATACTGGCGACATTGATCGATGTCTATGAGACGGAAAATTATCCAATGGACCCGCCCGACCCTATCGACGCCATCAAATTTCGCATGGAGCAACAGGGCCTGACCCGTAAGGATATGGAGCCTATCATCGGTACGCGCGCCCGCGTTACCGAAGTGTTAAACCGTAAACGCAACCTGTCAATCGCCATGATCCGGCGTCTGCATGAACAGCTTGGCCTCCCTGCCGAAATTCTCATTCGCCCCACACTTGGCAAGAAGGCTGTGGGATTATTTTGAACCGCCGCCCCAGTTATTTCATCTGAACATTGATTGCTTCAACCGGGTCCCACGCAGCCACCGCCCAATGTTTAGCCTCATAGGCTTCAATCAGGCTCAGCAGAATTTCGAAATTACCGCCCGCAGGCGTTCCACGTTTAGGTTGCCAGTCAAAATAGCCTGCGGCCTGAGCAAGCGCCCATTCGTAATCAACCTCATTCCGGATCGGCCTGATATTTTTCTTGACACGCGCTCCCTGTCATCTGCCTATAATGTCACACGAATAAATATGCTAATTCAAACTGACCACCAACAAACCGGAGGATACAATCATGATTGGCTACGTTACCCTGGGAACAAACGACATTGACCGCGCCGCAAAATTTTACGATGCGCTGCTGGGTGATCTTGGCGCCAAACGCGCCATGGTGACGGACCGTTTTATTGCCTGGGCCAGTGGTGCCGGGCAGCCGATGATCATGGCGATGAAACCATTCGACGGCAAGGCGGCGACTGTTGGCAATGGCGTGATGGTTGCGCTGGCCGTTGACAGCAAGGCGAAGGTGGACGCCATTTACAAAAAGGCGATGGAGCTGGGCGCAAAGGATGAAGGGCCTGCCGGTCCGCGCGGTGACGGCTTCTACGCCGGGTATTTCCGCGATCCGGATGGCAACAAGCTGAATGTGTTCTTTATGGGCTGAAATAAAGCCGTCCGGTTTCATTTCCCTTATGGGAGATCAACCGGACGGCTTCGAAGCGGTCTAAAGTCCGCCCCTGACCATTACGAAAGTACTGGCCAGGGGATATTTCCGGGTAGTCAGGCTCTAGAAACTGTACTGGGTGCGCAGCGCCAACGCGTTGTAGTCCTGACCGATCTCAGCATTGGGTCCGCCGGCAACACCTGCGGGGTTGTTCGGATAGGCCTGACGGTCAACATCCACAAACAGATAGTTAAGCATAAAGCGGACATTGCGGTTTGGGTACCAGTTGACGCCCAGCGTCAGGATATCTTGCTCGCCGCCAAGAACGCAGCTTGAAGCCGCAGCTGCAACGATACCCGTACCCGCGCAGGTGGCCGGCGACGTATTGCCATCATTCAGATCAACTGAACTATATCGCGCCGCAAGTTCGATCACACCCAGCGAGTCGCCAAAGCCAAACGGGCCGTTTGGACGCGGCGCGCCGAACGAGGCGTTGCGGATGTCATAGCGTTTGGTTTCACCCGTCACGATCCAGGAGGTTTGCACATACCAGCCGTCAAATTCGAAGCTGGAAAGCTCCTGTGCGCCCGCCGCATTGGCCCGTTCACGGTCCAGCTGATAGTGGTAATATTCGCCCTGGACATAAAAGTTTTTCCAGTTGGCGCCCAGTTCCGGCCCAACAACATAGCCATCTTCTACAGCCAGGTTGCCAGTAGAGATGAGACGGGTGCCATCGACCCGCAGTTCCGGACGGTCCTGAAGATTAAACACTGTCGATGCCTGGGAAGCGGTCGCCGCCACGCCCGTCGGGATGATCGAGGCAACCTGGGTAAAGTTAAATACCTTGGTGCCGGAGGCGCCAATATGAATATTGGTGTCCGCATTGGACGCAAACAGATATGCCGCACGGGCAACCAGGTTGCTGGATTCATCGGGTAATGCGGCGCCGCCGGAAAGCGTCACAGGATCGCGCGTATAGTAAAATGAGCCGAAGATGTTGTTGGTATTGCCGCGCAGGCCTACTGCCGTACGCCCTTTCTGCGCGCCCATCGAGGTTGCCAGATTGACGGCAGAGGCGCGCTCAATAAAGGTTGTCTCGTTGGAGCTGGTCGAATCGTCCATGGTCATCGGCACCTGGATCGCGCCGATCTGAATGCGCAGGGGTTTGATGCCCGTATAGCCCAGATACATGTTCTTGATATTGCCGCCGCCTTCGCCGCCGGAACCACCAAAGTCGTAAGAAACATGATATTCCCAGTCGCGCATGAAGCGGCCTTCCATGCCAAGTTCCGAACGGCGGAAATTGCCGCCTTCGTTCAGATCGCGGCCTGGCGCGATGCTGGGCAGACTATTATCATCCTGGTCATAGGTCGCCATGTCGAAATGCATGCGCCCGCGCAGCGCCATTTCGAAATAGCCATCGCCGGTGCGAATGATGGGGCGGCCATTCTCATAACTTAGCTGCACCGCATCCTGTTTGGATTTAATTTCGCTGATCCTGGTTTCCTGAACAGCCTGAACCGTATTCAGGCGGCGTTCCAATGCTTTGATCTGCGCCTTCAGCGCATCGATTTCAGACTGGCTCACAGGATCGGCAACGACAGGCGCCGCCATCAATCCTGTCAAAGACGTGGCCCCCAACAGGGCCAGACCAACAAGTTTCAGTGATTTCAATGTCATACGATACCCCTTGATACAAATGAGAACCAGGCCCTCAGAACCCCGGGCCAAAGCTGGATGCGGTTTTGCCGCCCCAGCAGGTATCAGCGGTACATGACCTAAAATTTACAGTTTGGTTACGGAAATATTACAGTTCCGCGTTCCGGCGCGCCGGCGGCGTCATATCGGGGAGCAATCAGGAAAATGCCAGCTAAGTGGCGCGGCGGGCTTCACTTATCCCGGGCTGTGGCAAACCTGCACCAATATCCAGAAATTGCGCAGGCGCCGGATGATTTATATCGGCGCTGCCTGCCGCCCCATCACGCATCCCCAACGCAGAGACCGAACCGATCAACTGGCTGATCTCCCCGCTGCGATCCCGCAACGGCAGATATAATATCTGGGCCACGAAAGGAGTTCTTTTCTCTGGCTGGATTTTTTTATGGACAATCATCCCGCAGGGATTGCACCGCAACACATTGAAATTTTGCGCAGCGTGGCGAAGGTTGTGCGCGGCAACCTGATCGAATAGATTAACACCGGTATAATCGGCGCCAAGTCTTTCAACGCAGGCGGTCCCCACCAAACGGTGGATCAATGTCCCGTCCGGGTGATATTCCAGAATGATCAAATAGGGCAAAAGGGGTAAAATGTCGGCGGGCCTGATATCCGAACGGCCGGGAACGATTTTGCCGCCCCTTACCCTGGACCAATATTCAAAAAGTGAACGGGCAACAGGTTCAATGCCCTCAGGAATAACAGCCCTAGTTTGAATACCCATAACCTTACTCACAACAGCCCACAGAGATATCCACAAAGCAATCGTATGTGTACCTACTACTTCACGGATTAAAATTATTGTAAAGCCTTTAATTGTAAAGGATTTATTATAGAGGATAGCTATCAGAATGATTTATCCACATGACTGACAAAACCAGGGGATGTAAACAACTGCCCTCTGTCCATATTATCGGCGGCGGATTGGCCGGGTGTGAAGCGGCCTGGCAGGCGGCCCGCCGGGGGGTTGCGGTCGTGCTGCACGAAATGCGGCCGAATCGGTCCACCGAGGCCCATGAAACGGACCGGCTGGCGGAAATGGTCTGTTCCAACTCGTTCCGGTCCGACGACCACCTGACCAGCGCCGTCGGGCTGCTGCATGAAGAAATGCGCCGGGCCGGGTCTCTCGTCATGCAGGCGGCCGACGCCAACAGGGTGCCCGCCGGATCCGCGCTTGCCGTTGACCGGGCCGGTTTTTCGCAAAGTATTGAGGCGGCGCTGTCCGCCCTTCCCAACGTCACGATTGATCGAAGCGAAGTGGCGGGATTGCCCCCGCCGGAATGGGAACACGTCATTATTGCAACAGGCCCGTTAACCTCCGCCCCGCTCGCAGCGGCTATTTCAGAGCTTACCGGCGCCGAATCCCTGGCGTTTTTTGACGCGATCGCCCCAATTGTCTATGCCGATTCAATTGATCTGTCTCAGGCCTGGTTTCAATCACGCTATGACAAGCCGGGACCTGGCGGAACCGGAAAGGACTACATCAATTGCCCAATGAACGCCCAGCAATACGCGGCATTCGTCGATGCCCTGGTCAGCGGCGATAAAACAGAGTTCAGGGAATGGGAACGCAATACCCCCTATTTCGAAGGCTGTTTGCCGATAGAGGTGATGGCGGAACGCGGGCCGCAAACCCTGCGCTTCGGTCCCATGAAGCCAGTCGGCCTGACCAACCCCAACCAGACCGAAAAGCCCTATGCGGTGGTGCAATTGCGCCAGGATAACGCCCTGGGCACGCTCTATAATATTGTCGGTTTTCAGACCAAGCTGAAGCATGCGGAACAGACCCGCATTTTCCGGACTATTCCCGGTTTGCAAAATGCCATGTTTGCGCGGCTTGGCGGCATTCATCGCAACACCTTTATCAATAGCCCGCGCCTGCTGGACAACCGGCTGCGGCTGAAAATCCTGCCCCGTCTGCGCTTTGCCGGACAGATCACCGGTGTCGAGGGTTATGTAGAAAGCGCCGCCATGGGCTTGCTTGCGGGCCTGTTCGCGGCAGCCGAAATATGTGGGCAGGATTTGCCGGCGCCACCCGAAAACACCGCGTTGGGGGCGCTGCTTTATCATCTGACCGGTGGTGCGGCGGCGGACAGTTTTCAACCCATGAATGTCAACTTCGGTCTGTTTCCGCCGATAGAGGCCCCATTGACCCAGGAGGGTAAACGGGTCCGGGGCAAGGCAAAGGCCCCCGCACGAAAAGGATCGTTCTGCGCCCGCGCGCTGCTGGCGCAACGGGGGTGGCTGGCCGGTTTGCCTAAAACCGCTTCGTCAGCATCGCCCATAGCAGCCGCGCCTGACGGCGAAAAGCGGGAATAGGCGCCGCTATGCGAAACGGATCATGATCCGGGCGCCGTATCTGCCGGAGATAAATATCCGCCAATGTGATGGGCAATAACACGGGCATGATCTGACGCGATGGCGCTGGCAGCGCCTGGCGCGCCGCAGCCAGATGCCCGCCGGCGATCTGCGCAAAGCTCACCATGACCCGGCGTAATTCCGGCCCGTGGCGGCAGCTGAAAACGCTCTCGGGCTCCAGGCCTTCTGCACGCATCATATCGCCTGGTAAAAACACCTGCCGCCGCGATGCGTGAATGCCAATATTTCGCAGTACTCCGGTCAGCGCCCAGCCAATGCCCGCGTGCCGGATCGCAGCGTCTGGCGCCTGCCCTCCGGCAATCCCCATCGCCAGACGCATCACACCCGCCGACGCCGCATCGGCATGGTTTTCCAGTTCCTCCAGATTAACGGGCGCATTTGGGGAAAAACTTTCAGTATGCGCATCAATCAAACTGTCAAACGGCCGGCGGGGAAGCGCGCATAAGCGGACCGCCACCTCCAGGGCCTCCAGCACCGGGTGGGTCCGCACCCCGTGTCCGGCATAAATCGCGTCGATCCCCTCCCGCCACCATTGCAGGCGTATTTCCCCCAGCAGAGGCTCCGACACCAGTTCACGGATGCGGGCGATCTCGATATTAAAGGCGTATAGCACCCACAAATGCTCCCGCACGGGTTCCGGCGCAAACAACGCCGTCAAAAACCGGTCGTGATCGTGGCGCCGGACAAGTCCCGCGCAATATGAAAGCTGTTCCGGCACCCCGGCCCCCTGGACCGTGTTCGGATCAGACGGAATCGCCCCAGGCGATCCCGTCTGATCCGTAAAACACGGTCTATCCAATAATTTAGCAGGCTGCTGAAAAACCCGGAATTGTCATCCTGATGGCTCGCAGCGACTGAAGGATCTCCAGCGTTTATGGCGCCTCTGAGATCCTTCGCTCTCGCCGCGCAAGCGCTGGCGCAGCGGGTCGCTCAGGATGACAAAAA
>JBEBFX010000145.1:0-8243 GCA_040081735.1 Alphaproteobacteria bacterium
GCTGAAAAACCCTTCTTTTTGTCATCCTGAGCGACCCGCTGCGCCAGCGCTTGCGCGGCGAGAGCGAAGGATCTCAGAGGCGCCATAAACGCTGGAGATTCTTCGGTCGCTGCGCGCCATCAGGATGACAATTCCGGGTTTTTCAGCGGCCTGCTACATCCAATCAGCTGTATTCAGTTTCACCGGAATGTGCTTTAAGACTAGCCTCGTTTTCATTTCCCTCCATTATTCAAGGAATCCAGTATGCGGCCTTCCGGACGCGCTTCAAACGAGATGCGCAAAGTCAGTTTTGAGCCCGGCTATTCGCGCCAGGCGGAAGGCTCGTGCTTTGTGCGCTTTGGCAATACCCATGTGCTGTGCACGGCAACACTTGAACAGAGCGTGCCGCCGTTTTTGCGCGGCGGCGGGCGTGGCTGGGTCACGGCGGAATATGGCATGCTGCCCCGTTCCACCAACGAACGTATGCGGCGCGAGGCGGCGGCGGGCAAACAGGGCGGCCGCACACAGGAAATTCAGCGCCTGATCGGCCGCGCCCTGCGCGGCGTCGTGCAGTTCGAAGGCATGGGCGAACGCCAGATCGTTGTCGATTGCGACGTCATACAGGCCGATGGCGGCACCCGCACCGCCGCCATCACAGGGGGGTATGTGGCGCTGGCGCAATGTTTCAAATGGATGCAGAAATCCGGCATGATCGCCAGGCCGCCCCTGCTTGATTCAGTCGCTGCCGTGTCCTGCGGCATCTTCAAGGGCGCGCCATTGCTGGATCTGGATTATCCCGAAGACAGTGAGGCCGAAGTCGACGCCAATTTTGTCATTACCGGCACCGGCGGCATTATCGAAATTCAGGGCACCGCGGAGCAAAAACCATTTTCCGAGGCTGATTTCACCGCACTGCTGGCGCTGGCGAAAAAGGGCATTGCCGATTTAACCGCCATGCAGCAGGCCGTCGTCGCGGCACTGTAACAGCGTCATTGCGAGGAGCGCAGCGACGCGGCAATCCAGAGCCACACGGAAAAGCCTGAGTTTGAGACTCTGGATTGCCGCGCTTCGCTCGCAATGACGCCGAGAGGGCTTCACAGCAAGAGGAAAAAAATCTGGCTCATGCGCTCCTTACACGGGATAACCAAAATAGTGCTGGCCACGCACAATGCAGGCAAAGTGCGCGAAATCGCCGGTTTGCTGCGCCCGTTTCAGATTGAAGTGCTGAGCGCGGCTTCACTGGGCCTTGCGGAACCGGAAGAAACAGGCGCTACATTTATCGAAAATGCCGAACTGAAAGCCCGAGCCGCAGCCGCCGCCAGCGGCCTGGTGGCGCTAAGCGATGATTCCGGCTTATGCGTTGCGGGGCTTGATGGTGCGCCGGGAATATATTCCGCGCGCTGGGCTGGGCCGGACAAGGATTTTTCCATGGCCATGCAGCGCGTGGATGATGAACTCAAACGGCGGGGCAACCCCAACCGGCGCGCGTATTTCGTATGCGCCCTGTCGCTGTGCTGGCCCGATGGAGAATGCGAAAGTTTTCTAGGCGAGGTGCACGGCGCCCTGGTATTTCCGCCGCGCGGCGCGCTGGGCTTTGGCTATGACCCGATTTTCATGGCGGATGGGCAGGATATAACCTTTGGCGAAATGGACCCTGACGCCAAGCATGCCATCAGCCATCGCGCCAACGCCTTCAAGCAGATGATCGATGCCTGTTTCACCAGCTAGCGCGTCAGACCCCCTCCCAACCTCCCCCTTTCAGGGGGAGGAGAAATTTGCCGTAACGGGTTCCCCCCCCTTGCAAAGGAGAGGGTTAGGGAGGGGATCAGCCGGCGTTGATCCCGGGTTTGCGGTGTATGTGCACTGGCCGTTCTGCCTGTCGAAATGCCCCTATTGCGATTTCAACAGCCATGTGCGCGATACTGTTGACCAGCAGCACTGGCGCGGCGCCCTGCTTTCCGAAATTGACGCAACCGCTGACGAAATCGGTAAACGCAGTGTACAGAGTATATTTTTCGGGGGCGGAACCCCGTCGCTGATGCCGCCCGCGACCGTTGCCGCGATCATCAGCCGGATCGCCGCGCGATGGGATCTGGATATTGACGCCGAAATCACACTTGAGGCCAACCCGACCAGTGTCGATGCCGGAAAGCTGGCTGGGTTTGCGGCGGCGGGCGTCAACCGCGTATCTCTGGGTGTGCAGGCGCTGAATGACAGCGATCTGAAATTTCTGGGCCGCGGCCACAGCGCAAAAGAGGCCCGCAAAGCCGTTGATCTGGCGCGCAAACAATTCTCGCGCATGTCATTTGATCTGATTTACGCCCGCCCGGACCAAAACCCCACCCAATGGGAGGCAGAGCTGCGTCAGGCCCTGTCGATGGCGGCGGATCATTTATCGTTGTATCAGCTTACCATCGAACCCGGCACCGGCTTTGAGGGCGCGGTCAGGCGCGGCCAGTTCACGCCCATGCAGGGCGATATGGCGGCCGATCTGTATGAAATGACCCAGGAAATCTGTGACGCCCACGGCCTGCCCGCCTATGAAATCTCCAATCATGCGCGGCCCGGTGCGGAATCGCGGCACAATCTGGTTTATTGGCGTTATGGCGAATATGCGGGCATCGGTCCCGGCGCGCATGGACGGCTTTACCTTGACAACAAGGTGTACGCGACGGCCAATTTCCGCAAGCCGGAACGCTGGCTGCAAGCCGGCCGGGAAACTTGCGATATCCTGAACCCTCGCGAGCAATCTGTGGAAATGGTGATGATGGGACTGCGGCTGCGGGAGGGAATCTCCGCGTCTCGCTTCGAGACAATGGCGGGTGCAGCACTTTCGCCGGGCATGGTGCAGGAACTGTGCGGACAGGGATTATTGCTGCGCGAGGGAGACTGTATCAAAACCACGCCAGCCGGCCGGTTATTGCTGGATGGGGTTCTGGCAAAGCTGCTGAATTAATTCAGCATCGGCTCGAAACTGGCCGGGGCCGGGTCGATCACATGCACCCCTGTCCGGTCTATTTCCATCACGGCCAGCCCGCGCTCCGACAGCCCGTCGGGCCGCAGACGGAATATCCCCTGAACGCCCGCAAAGCCGCTGGTAATAGTAAGCGCCTGCGCCGAAAATCGTACCGCCGGATCATTGCTCTGGGCTGTCAGCACCCCCGCAAGTGCTACGGCGTCATACCCCAGCGCAATGACAGGCGTCGGGGCCGCAGTAAAGAGCGATTGCATGCGCGACGCAAACGTGCCGTCCGTCTGTTGCAGCGATGCCGGGAACCAGCCGCCCGTCAGGGCTGCCTCTGTATGAATGCGGGGCTCATCCCATAGACCGGTGCCAAGAAACCGCACCTTTTCCGGATCGATCTCGTAATAGGCCAGCAGCGGGGCCAGAGCACGCAAACCGGCGCCGCCTTCTGCAATTAATAGCGCATCAAACGCAACCTCGCCCAATGTGTCGCGTGTTTTCAGTTCCGCCAGAGCCTGCTGCGCGAAAACATCGCCGCTTTGTTCCAGCCGGGAAATTTCTTCCGCCAGACGCTGATGCCGGGCGTCATAATCCGCAAGTTGACGCACAGGCGCATGCATGGACTGGCTATTGGGCACATAAAAAACCAGTTTTTCGGCGGCCCCTTCCCTGCCCGCTGTCATTTGCCGGTACGCCTCGGCCACCCTTTCACCATAGGCTGTGCGCGGCGCCAGGGCCGCAATGCGCATCAGCCCCCTGCTGCGGGCGTAGGTCAGCATGCGCGTTACTTCCTGTTCCGGCGAAAAGCTGAGCAGATAAACCCCATTGCCCGCAACCCGCCGGTCACTGGAAAAGGCGATCATATTGCGGCCCGCCGCGCGCGTTACTGCGGCGGCGCCGGCGACTTCCTCGGCAAATACCGGGCCTATGACCAGTTCAGCCCCGGCGGCAATGACCTCTTGCGCCGCGCGCGCCGCGCCGGCGCCGGTTCCCTGGGTATCGCGGGGTATCAGGATAAGACGCGGATCGGCAAAATCAAACAGCGCCAGCTGGGCCGCCTGCAGAAGCGCCTGGCCGGTTTGCGCACGCGATCCGCTAAGCGGTAATATCACCCCTATGCGAACCGGCTCTGCGCCCGCAGCCAGACCGCCGGGATCGGGCGTAAAAGCGGAAGCCGCTGAACTGCCCCCCGCAGGCTGTCCCGTCGTCCCGTCCCATGGGGTGCTGGATGTTGCCGCCGTCCCCGGCGCCGGTTGCTGCGCAGACGCCTGAGTCGAGGCCGGTTCCGATGCGCAACCCGCCAGGATCAGGCATAATAGCGCAATGCCCGCAGACGAAAATCTGATAGCCTGACCTGACCCGCCACGTAACGCCCCCCTTGAGTATGCGAATAACCGTGCCATCACATCCAAAAACAAACTCCGCGCCCCCTGAAACTGCGTCCACACCGAAAAGCAGTACTAACCGGGGCCTGACTGTAAGTAAACCGCTTGCATCCGGGCTTTATCTGGTGGCGACGCCCATCGGCAATCTTGGGGATATTTCCCAGCGGGCGCTGCAAACACTGGCGGCCTGTGACGTCATTGCCTGTGAGGACAGCCGCGCGACAGCCCGCCTGTTACAGCATTATGGCCTGCGCGCGCCGCGCATTGCCTATCATGAACACAGCGCCGCCCCGGTGCGTGAAGCCATATTGCAGCGCCTTGCCGGAGGGCAGCGGGTTGGGCTGGTAAGTGACGCGGGAACGCCGCTGATATCCGATCCGGGTTTCAAACTGGTCCGCGAAGCGATTGCGCAAGGTGTTTATGTCAGCGCATTACCCGGCCCTTCCGCGCCTTTGATGGCTTTGATCCTTTCCGGATTGCCCAGCGACAGGTTTTTCTTTCAGGGGTTTTTGCCTCCGAAAGGCGCGGCGCGGCGAAGTCTTCTGGCCGGCCTCGCCAGTATTGAGGCAACCCTGATATTTTTTGAAAGCGCACGCCGTTTGCCGCAATGTCTGGAAGACCTGGCCCGGATGCTGGGAGACCGTCCGGCCGCTGTGGCCAGAGAAATGACCAAACTGTTTGAAGAAGTGCGGCGCGATACATTGGCTGTCCTGCGTGATCATTATCGCGCTTCAGGCCCCCCCAAAGGCGAAGTCGTCATCGTGGTCGGACCTCCGGCCACCGGCGGCGCGGCCCCGTCAGACGATGAAGACGAACTTGAGAACCGGTTGCGCGACGCCCTTGGAAAGTTCCGGCTGAAAGAAGCCGTCGCCCAGGTTGCCGCATTTACCGGACTTCCGCGCAAACGGGTCTATGCCCGCGCGCTGGCGATAACAGGCAAGACTGTGCAATGAAGCCGCCCCCCGATCCGGAGCGCAGCCGCGCCTATTTACGGGGGTTGAGCGCCGAATTTACCTGTGTGATGCTGTTGCGGGTGAAGGGGTATCGCATTCTTGCCCGCCGGTTTCGAAGCGCCGCAGGTGAGATCGATATCATTGCCCGGCGGGGCCGGGTGATCGCGGCCATAGAGGTCAAGGCCCGCGCCACGCTGAACCAGGCGCTGGAAGCCGTCAGTAACCGCCAGCAACGGCGCATCGTGCAGACACTTTTATATTTTCAGGCCCGGCGCCCCGAATTCGCGGACCTCGATTACCGGTTTGATCTGATGTGGGTGGCCCCCCGCCGTCTGCCCAAGCACATAGTGGATGCGTGGCGCGAATAATCACTATATATAGCGAACCAGAGATTCATTTCCTGAGAGGCGCCTATGGCCATATCACTTCGTCACACCCGTAAGCATGGCGCAGCATTGCTTCTTGTTCTGGGGCAGGCCCTGGCAAATTCGGCCTGTGTGCCGCTGGTTGTCGGCGCCGGCGCCGTTACAGGCGTGACGATCGCGGAAGAACGTTCCGTAGGCGCGGCCATTGACGATACAACCATCCGGGTGAATGTCGGCGCCCTGATGCTGAAAGAAGACGAACCGCTGGCCAGCATGGTTGATATTGAGGTTCTGGAAGGCCGGGTGCTGCTGACCGGGTCTGTGCGAACACCCGATGACCGCATCAGGGCAACCATGATTACCTGGAAATCGGCGGGGGTCAAGGAAGTCATTAATGAATTACAAGTTACAGACAAGGCCAGCCTGGGAGATTTAGCCAGTGATTCATGGATAACCACAAAATTGCGAACACAAATACTTACTAATTCCAATATATCTGATATTAATTATTCGATAGAGACAGTAAATGGGATTATCTATTTATTGGGAATTGCAAAAAACCAGCAGGAACTTGACGCTGTTACGAGTTATGCACGAAATATTTCCGGCGTCGAACGAGTTGTCAGCTATGTTCGCGTGAAGAACGCCCCGGCATCCCAGGCTAGCGCCCCCGCAAGCTCACGTGATGATATACAGGGCGATCTGCTGCCGCCCGGAGGCGTGCCGGCAACCGGATCCCGCTAACCCGCCCGCGATAGTTGAATACATGTGATCTAGGCATTTCATTACCGGGCCTGCATCGGCTAAACTGGCGTCATGGATAAAAATAAACCCCCGGAAAATTCCCCCGCGCCCGATGCTGGCGGTGTGAACCCGCATCATGAAATTCTGCTTGCCGCCGGGCTTGCCCCCGACGGCGCGCTGGACGTTGCCGCCGTGGCTTTGGCGCTGGCGGCGCTGGATTACCCGGACCGCGAACTGGCGCCCTATGCCGCGCATCTTGCAGAGATAGGAGACGCAGCAAGGGCGGGGTGCGCCGACCCGGATCATATTGACGCGCGCGCAGATATTCTGGCCCAGGTGATTAACAAAAAATTCGGCTATTCGGGTGATCAGGCAAGTTACAATGACATGCAGAACGCCAATCTGATGCAGGTGATTGACCGGCGCAAGGGGCTGCCCGTGGCGTTGGGCCTGCTTTACATTATCGTGGCGCAGCAGCAGGGCTGGGCCTGCGCGGGCCTGAGTTTTCCGGGGCATTTCCTGATCCGTCTGGAACTTGGCAGCACGCGGCGCATCCTTGACCCATTCAATGGCGGCGTAAAAATGGATATTCCACAGCTGCGCAGCCTGTTAAAGGGCATGGCGGGCGAAGCCGCCGAGTTGCTGCCAGACTATTATAAACCCGTCAGCAACCGCGATGTGCTGTTGCGGCTGCTGAATAATATCAAGGGCCGCGCATTCCAGAGCAATGATTTTATCCGCAGCGCGGACATTTTACAGCGTATGCGGATGATTTCACCCAGGGCAGCCCATCTCAGCTACGAGCATGGCATGGTCCATGCCCGGCTTGGCAATATACCCGACGCGCTGGACGCGGTGCGCGCATGTCTTGAAGACGCGGATGACCCGAAATTGCGCCAGGCCGCCGAACAGCTCCAGCAGCAATTACGCCTGAAACTGAATTGATCTGAACCCTAATTAAAACCGGATGGGATACACGCAGACATGAAGCTTACCGTTGCCATCCAGATGGATCCGATAGGGGGTATCGATATCAATGGCGACAGCACGTTTGCGCTGGGCATGGAAGCCCAGGCGCGCGGCCATTCACTTTTCTATTATGTGACGAACAAACTCAGCCTGAATGAAAGCAGGGTCATCGCCAAAGGCCATGCCATCAGCCTGCGCCGGGAAACGGGTAATCATTTCTCTTTGGGCGCGCTGGAAACCGTGGATCTGTCAAAGTTTGATTGCGTGCTGATGCGCCAGGATCCGCCCTTCGATATGCGCTATATCACCGCCACGCATATTCTTGAGCATATTCACCCCAAAACCCTGGTGGTGAACGATCCGGGCCATGTGCGAAACGCGCCGGAAAAATTGCTGGTCACCAATTTCCCCTGGCTGATGCCGAAAACCCTGATCACGTCCGACGCGCTAGAGGTCGCCGCGTTTCGCGAAAAGTACCGCGACATCATCATCAAACCCCTGTATGGCAACGGCGGCGAAGGCGTGTTCCGCCTGCGCGAAGGCGATGAAAACATGAATTCGCTGATTGATGTGTTCACGCAATTTTATCGTGAACCCATGATCGTGCAGGAATATCTGCCTGCGGTCCGCAAGGGCGACAAGCGCATCATACTGGTGGACGGGGAACCTGCCGGGGCCATCAACCGCATACCTGCGGAAGGTGAAACCCGCTCCAACATGCATGTGGGCGGACGCCCCGAAGCCGTTGCGCTGACGCCCCGCGATCTTGAAATCTGCGCGGCCATCGGCCCGACCCTGCGCGCCAACGGGCTGATATTTGTCGGCATAGATGTGATCGGCGACTATCTGACGGAAATCAACGTCACCTCGCCCACCGGTATTC
>JBEBFX010000146.1:0-8237 GCA_040081735.1 Alphaproteobacteria bacterium
TTTCTTCCCCCTCCCCCATCAAGGGGGAGGGGGAAGAAATGAGGACGGCGGCCTAGAAATTGATCCCGTGAAAATGCAGCGTGACGCGCTGGTGGCGGCGGCCGTCGCCGGCCTGATGAAGGCGGGCGATCCGGCGTCGTTCAGCAAACAGACAGGCCGGCTGAAAATTCCGGCGATAGAGGCGCGTCTCGCAGGGGATGGCCATGACATTAAGGTAAGCGGGGCCGAGCGTGACGCCCTGCAGGCGAAACATCCGGCGCCGGGCGCGGGGGAGCGGCCATGATGTGCGGCGCGCTTGATTTTCTGACCCATCTGCTGGCGTTCAGCCTGGGGGCGGCGGCGCTGATTGGCCTGATGGCCCTCTATGTTTTTAAGCAGGGATAGATGCGTTACGCGGCGCAGAAGCGCCTCAACCGGAAAGGATAATGATATGGGCATCCGTTGCAAAATGAGACTTGATAATGTGTTCGGCCAGATTTTTGGCGGGGCCAAGGCAATCTTTCGTTGTGAATATGACAGCGCCCTTTGTGATGAAGATCGGGCTTTTCAGAAGGCGACGCCGGCAGGGATGGCTGAGTTTCAGGTCGACAATCCGAAGGCGGCGGAACAGCTGGTGATTGGCCAATCTTATTACGTCGATTTTACTCCCGTCCCGAAATCCTGATGTGGCTGGCGGCAACCGGGCAATGATGAAATGAGTTACGCAGCGCAAAGTGACATGGTTACCCGGTTCGGCGAGGCGGAACTTGTTCTGCTGACGGATGAAAACGGCGATGGCGTGATTGACGCAGCCGTTGTGAATGCGGCGTTGCTGGCGGCGGATGAGCTGATCAACGGATATTGCGGCCAGCGCTACGCCCTGCCTTTGGCGCCGGTTCCGGGCAGCGTGCTGGGCATGGCGTGCGACATCGCGCGCTATAAACTTCACCGGGACGCGGCGCCGGACAAGGTTAAAGACGCCTATGCTGAGGCGCTGTCGCGGCTGAAAGACATTCAGGCCGGCAAATTCACACTGCAAAGCGCGGGGGTTGCCGCCGTGGCGGCGGCAGCGTCCGCAGGGGCCGGGCCTGCCTGGTCCGCACCAGACCGGGTGTTCAGCTCCGATGCGCTGGGGGACATGATTTGAGCGGCGTTAAACTGCATTTCGAGCTGGACGCGCGGCCCGTGCAGGCGGCCCTGAACGCGCTGGTGAAGGCGGGCGAAGATCTGGCACCGCTGATGGACCTGATCGGCAATTATCTCGGCACCGGAACCCGGCATCGGTTTGAGACCGGCGCGGCGCCCGATGGAACGGCGTGGAAAACGTCGCGCCGCGCGCTGGAAGAAGGCGGCAAAACCCTGGTGGACAAAGGCCATCTGCGGGGATCGATCACGCACCGGGCGGGGCGTGATTTTGTGGAAGTGGGCAGCAATCTGATTTACGCCGCCGTACAGCAGTTCGGCGCCACCATCCGCGCCAAGGCCGGCGGCAAGCTGATTTTCAGGGTGGGCGGCGGATACCGGGCCATGGACGAAGTGACCATCCCGGCGCGGCCCTGGCTGGGCCTGTCGGCGGCGGACCCGGTGGAGATCACGGAGATTGTGAACGCCTATCTGAAAACGGCGGGGGGCCTGGCGTGATCATTCCCATTATCGAACGCCTGGAAGATCAGATCACCGGGCTGCGCGGGCGGGTCAGGGGCGTTGAAAGCCTGGTGGCGGCCAGCGAACAGGTGCGCGCATTATCGGCGTTCGTGGTGTTCACCGGCGAAGCAGCGGGGGAAAATCCGTATGGGTCGCAAATCCACCGGCAGGAAGTGCGTTACGGATTTTCGGTCATACTGGCGTTTCCCGGCGCTGGCGCCAATGCGCAGGCGGCGCTGGCGCAATCAGAGGATTTGCGCACCCAGGTGAAGCAGGCCCTGACCGGATGGAAACATCCGGACGGCAATAAAGGAACCCGGTTTACGGGGGCGCAGGTGCTCGGCCTGTCGGCGGGATCGTTCCTGCTGATCGGGATCGAGTTTAGTTTTGACTATTATCTGGAGGCGGCATGATGGGCAGGGGCGGGTGTTACATAATCAATGAGGACGGCGAGGAAGTGCTGGTGGAAGAACCCACGGCGCCAGCGCCGGAGCCGCGCCCTATTGATCCGGATACAGCGTTTCCGCAAGAGGCCGCGATTTCGCCGCTCGCAGCGCCCGGCGGGAAACGGGGACGCGGCGGCCCATCCGCCGCCGCGTCCCCAACCCCAACAGCAGAGGAATAATCAATGTCGGGAATATATGCCGAAAACAAGGTCATCCTGGTTGGCAAGGAAACCACCTATGGGGTGGACATCGTGCCCACAACACCGGTTCTGACGCGCAATTACAAGCAGTCGCCGGCCATGGCCCAGGTGATCGACCGCAATCTGGACATGCCGAGTTATGGCGCGGACCCTGCCCTGATCACCGGGCTGCATGTGGCGAGCTCCTACGAAGTGGAGGCGGCGGGCGCGGGCGCGGCCGGCACGGCCCCCGGATACAAGGATGTGCTGCTGGCGTGCGGCCATGCGCAAACCATCAACGCAGGCGTCAGTGTGCTGTACAAGCCGGTGAGCAGCGGCTTCGACAGTCTGACGGAATACGCCCACAAGGGCGGCATCAATCACAAAAAGCTGGGCTGGCGCGGCGCGCTGGGCATGGAATTCGGCAGGGGCGCGGTGCCGGTGTTCAAGGTCAATGGCGAGGGGCTGTATGTGGCCGCCGTCGACGTGGCCAATCCGGCTGCGAGTTTCGCCGCCTTCAAGGAGCCGCAGCCGGTCGACAAGGCCAACACGCCCACCATCACGCTGAACGGGGTGGTGCTGGAGCTGGAGAGCCTGTCGTTCACCTTCGGCCAGAGTTTTTCCTATCTGAACATGCCGAATTTCGAGGCGGTGTCGCAGAAGGGCCGCAAGGCCACGGCCACCCTGACGGCCCTGAAAAAGAGCGTCGCCACATTCAATCCGGTGGCGCTGATGCAGGCGCGCACCCTAGTTGTGCTGCAGATCGTTCACGGGGTGGGGGCAGGCTATATCGTGCAGGTGGACGCCGCCAAGGCGCAGATCACCGGCGTTGATGAAGGCGAGATCGAGGGCCATGAAAGCTGGATATTGCAGCTGGCGCTGACGAAAACCGCCACGGGCGATGATGATTACGTGATCACGATCAAATAGTTTTTCACAGGAAGGAAAGGCGGAATTATGGCGGTGAAATTCAAACTGTTGAAAGAAGGCGAAGAGCATTGCGTGCTGTGGGACGTCATGGTCCCGGTCCCGGTGGACGGCGGCTTCGAGCAGCGCCTGCTGAAAGTGCGGTTCATGGTCACCGGCATCGATGAATATCTGGCGGCGCTGGGCGATGGCGCCACGGCCAACGAGGTGCTGAAGAAAGTCATTGTGGACCTGCCGGAGCTTGAGCAGGAGGGGCGCGAGGGGTTTGCCGCGTTCACGCCGGAACTTCTGAACCGGCTGCTGAATTTCAACTATGTCAGCCGCGCCCTGCACAACGCCTATCTCGATTGCATCAACGGGCGCGCCGCAAAAAACTGATGGCCGCCGCGCGGGCCTGGGCGACAGGGCGCGCCCCCGGTCAGGGGATTGTGACTGACCGGGCGGGAGTGGCGGAGGATCTGGAATTTTTTGGCGCGCCCCCGGAAATCGTGGCGCAATACCGGGAGGGGAAGAGCCATGATGAGGTCGAGGTGCACCATGACAATGTGCAGGCTTTTGTACTGTTTGACGGGCTTGGGAGCCAGTGGCGCACACAGACGATATCCGGGAAGGGCGGCACGGTGATGATGCGCACGGGACTTGATTACGGGGCGGTGGAAATGGCGGCGCGGGTGATGGACATCGATCTCGATGCGGAGAATTTCGCCAGGCTGCGCATTCTGGAAAGCGCGGCGCTGGAAGCGTGGGGTGAAGAGATGACGCGGAGTTTGAAAGCATGAGCGATCTGATTGCGCGCCTGAAACTGACCGCTGACGGGCGCGAGTTTATCGCTGCCCTGAAACAGGCAGGCGTTGCGGTTGACGATCTGGGCGCCCACGCCCAAAAGGCGTCGGGCGGCGCGAAGGCGCTGGATGCGGCCAGCGCCAGCACGAGCGCCAGCCTGCAGAACATGGCGGCGCGCGCCGGGCCGCTGGGCGCAGCCCTGGGGGTTCTCGGCCCCTTTGGCCTTGCGGCGGCGGCGGGCATCGGGGCCCTGACACTGGGCCTTAAGGCCAGTCTGAGCGCCGCCGCGGAAGCCGAAAAACTGGAATTGCGGCTGGGGGCGGTTTTGCGCGCGACAGGCCAATCGGCGGGCTTCACCAAGGCGCAACTGCTGGATTATTCAAGCGAGCTGCAAAGCTCGCTGAAGATCGATGACGAGGCGATCACCCAGGCCGCCACGGTGATGGCGACGTTTCGCGCCGTCAGCGGCGATACGTTCAAGCAAAGCATCGCGCTTGCGGCGGACATGTCGGCGGTGTTCGGCGGTGATCTGACCAGCTCCACCCTGCAGCTGGGCAAGGCGCTGCAGGACCCGGTTGCCGGGATCAGCGCGCTGCAACGGGTGGGCGTCACATTCACGGCGCAGCAGAAGGACCTGATCCAGAGCCTGATGGACACCGGCGATGCGGCGGGCGCCCAGGCGGTGATCCTGAAAGAGCTGGAGAACCAGGTCGGCGGCGCCGCCAAAGCCGAGGCCGGCGGCCTTTCTGGCGCGGCCCGCAATCTGGACAATCAGTGGGATGATTTTCTGAAAACCCTGGGCAGGACGCCCGCCGTGGGCGGCGTCGCCAAAAGCGCGCTCGATCTGTTAAGCAGCGCCATCGAGGGCGTCACGGCGGCGCTGGCCGGGCCGAGACTAGATGAGGAGATAAGGAAGCTTCAGGCGGAGATTGCCCCGATTGAGAAGTCCTTAACCTTTGTTGACGCCCGCCAGCCAAAAATAATTCCAACGCGATTAATCGCACTTCGTGAGGAATTGCAGGCGCTACAGGACTCGCAGGAGATCACTACGAGCCTGAACGTGAAGGCCGCCGAGCGCGCCAAAGCGGGGGCTGCCGCTGCTGCAAATGCGCAGCTGCAACTGAAATGGAACAAGGACCTTGAGGACATGCTCAAGGACGCCGGGGAGGAAAGTAAAAAGCGCGCGCGGGAGGACGCCGAAGCGGCGCAGGCGTCCAAAAAATTCGCGGATGAAAAAACCGCAGGCCTGAAAGAAGAAAAAGACCTGACTGCGCGCATTGGCGGATTGCTGGACGATGATCTGCAAAAACAGGCGGCGCGCAATGCGCTGGTCCCGGATTATATAGCAGCCCTGCGGGAAGAGACGCGTCTTGCCGCCCTGACCGGCGTGGCCCGCGAACAGGAAAACGCCGTGCTGGAAATTTCCAACCAGCTGAAACTCGAAGGCCTGGCGCTGTCGAAGGAAGACGAGACAGTGATCCGGGGGCAGGTGGCGCAACGCGAAGCGGTGAAGGCCGCCATTGCCGATGCGCAAGCGGCGGCGGAGCAATCGGCCAAGGCCTGGGACAGCATCTGGGAGCACACGGCGGATAACATCCAGGACAGCCTGAGCAACGGGTTCAAAAACGTTCTGAAAGGCGGGGTGTCGGATTTTCAGGATTTCGGCGAGGCGGTGCTGGACATCATGATCGACGTCGCCGCCGAAATTGCGGCGGCGCTGGTGTTCCGTCCGGTGGTGGGGGGCGTGTTCAACGCGCTCGGTCTCGCTGGCGCGGCCGGTCAAAGCGCATCGGGCGGCGGATCGGGCGCGCTGGGGCTGGCCTCAACCGGCCTGAGCCTGGCTAATTTTTTCAGCGGCGGATCGCTGAGCAGCGGGATCGGCGCAAAACTCATCGGGACTGCCGCCTTCACGGGGCCGCTGGAAACCATGTCGGCAACCGGTACGGCGGGCCTGCTGGGCAGCGGCGGGGCCGCCTCCAGCCTGGCGGCGGCGGCGCCCTATGCCGCTGCGGCGGTGGCGGTGTTCCTGGCCGCCAGGCAGCTGAACCTGTTCGGCGGCAACACGGTTGGATCAAACGCCGGCGGACGCGTTGAAGAACGCGGCGGGCTGTTTTTTGCGGCCGGCATCGACGGCGACCGGAACCGCGGAACCGATCTTATTCCCCAGGTCACCCAGACCCTGGCGACGGCGGCGGAGGCGCTGAACGCCTTTGTGACGGCGCTGGGCGAACCGCAGACCGGCAGCGGCGCGGGCGTCGCGCTGCAGCTGTTCGAGAGCGGCAAGAACGCCATCAACATCACCGTGGATGATCTGGTCACGGCGGCGTCCTCGATGATTGAGGGCCTGAGCGAGGCCGAGCGGGCGATCATCGCCAATGGCGACGCGCTTGACGGCATGGCGCAGGTTCTGACGGATCGCGCCGTCAAAACCCAGTTCGGCGTGGACCAGGCGGCCTTCGCCGCCGGCGTTTCCAGCGCGGTCCTGCAACGCGAAGACCCCAAAGCCTTCGCCATCCAGCAGGCGGTCATTGAACGCGATGGCATGCTGGCGCGGGCGCAAGAACTGCAACAGGGCGCCGAGGTGCTGACCGGCATCGAGACGCTGCACCAGCATGAGATGGCGGACATCGCAAAGCGCTTCGGCGCCGGTATTGATGACGGTTCAGCCGCGATTGCGCAGTTCACGCAATATATGGACGCGCTGGCGGTCAAGGCCAGTGATCTGGCCGCGTTCCGGACAGGGGTTTCGGATCTGCTGTTGCAGGACAAAGACCCCGAAGCGTTCGCGGCGCTGCGGATAGATCGTGAGGAGCAGGATTATCTTGAGCGCGCCCGCGTGCTGAATGCCGGCGCGCAGACGATACTGGAGATCGAGGAGCATTTCGCCCATGTGCGGGCGGGCATTGTGGAAGACAGCGTCACGGCGATTGCGGCGGCGAACGACAATATGGACCAGTTCAATGGCCAGATTGCGGCCATCAGCAATGGCGCGAATGAGGCGGCGCAAGCCCTGCAGGCGACGGCGGACAGCCTGACGGCGTTTCTGGCGGCGCTTGATCTCGGGCCGCTGAGCGCGCTGAGCATCGGCGATCAGTACGCCACGGCGCGGGCGCAATTCACGGAAAATGCGAGTGCGGAAACCGCCCGCAGCCTGCTGGAAATTTCGCGCAAGTTCGATCCCGGCCATGGCTTTCAGGCGGACAGCCGCCTGGTGCGCGACACATTGTCAGGGATTATTTCCGGCACGCCGGACCGGATATCCGGGGTTTACGCTGCGGCCAATGCGCAAATTGCGGGCATGCAGGCGCAACGCGAAGCGCAGCGCATTGCGGTGCTGGCGGCCCAGGCCAGCGATATATTCTGGGATTTGCGGCGCACGGCGGGGGCAAGCGAACAGGACAGTTTCGCCCGCATCCTGAAGGACGGCGGCACGTTCAGGGACCTGACGTTTGGTGCGGGCTTTAACCGCAACGTGGCCGAACTGGAAGGCTTCGCCAATGGCGGTAAACCGCGCATTGACCGGGCGTTCCTGGCGGGTGAAGGCGGCCAGCCAGAAATCATCATGCCGGCCGGACAGCAGTTGCGGGTGTATAACGGCGCCACGGGGTCCATGCTGGACAGCGGGCCGATCATTGAGGCCCTCGGCGCCGAGGGCGCGGCAACCCGGCGCCAGTCCCAGGATGAAACCCTGGCGATGCTGAAAATGCTGGGCGAGCTGGTTCAGCAGCAGGGGCGGATCATCGCCGATCTGCAGCTGGAGCGCAGCCAGGTGAGGCGCGTGGCATGACCCCCATCACGCTGTGCGATATTCATATCCGGCACCGGGTGAGCGGGGTGCAGGACGTGCTGTATCTGGGCACGTCGGCGTTCGCCACGGGGGCCGGCGACAACCCGGCCAGCACGATTTACATGCCGCTGCTGAGCAGTTTTCCGGTGATTGAAAGCAGGCTTTTCGAGACCGCGCGCACAAGGGGCCGGTCAAGCATTAGCGCTGGCAATATTGTGATCGCTAATCTCGATGGCGGGCTTGATAGTCTCCGCGACTGGATATTTGAAGCGGTGCTGATCCGCGACGGGAACGGGTCGATCCCCGTCGGGGAATTCGAGACCGTCCTGACCGGGCAATGCGGGCTGGCGTTTTTCCGGGTTGAACAGATTGAAGTCCCGATCCGCGACATGCTGGCGGGATTTCAGAGGCCGCTTTCCGACACCGTGTATCTGGGCACCAACAGCGGAACCAGCGGCAATGAAGGACTGGAAAACGATCTTAAAGGCCAGT